>JAJDAS010000618.1 GCA_029261755.1 Nitrospinia bacterium | reverse complement strand
TTCAATCCACGCTCCCGCTTTGTGAGCGACGTATTATTCACTACAATTTTCTACGCTTATAATAGTTTCAATCCACGCTCCCGCGAAGGGAGCGACTGTTAAAGCTGTAACTCTTTTGTTTTCAATAGGTTAAAAGGCCTTTTCCGCTTACCTCAAAATAGTATTCAATTTTCAAAGAGCAGATCAGTAGTTTGAAAGCCAACAAAATTCTAACCCATTGTTTTTAAACGACTAAAATCCTTGCGCTAACCTGCCAGGGTTTTTAGGAGAGCTTGAGGTAAGCGATCATACAATAATAGCGTCCTTTGATGAACGGGTTGAACCAATCCCGAAGTGCTCCACCTTGTGCTCCCAGTTGGAGCCGAGGTAATAAAAGCGCAATGAATCCTCTTTCGGTTCATAAACTTTCAGGAGTCTTGACTTCAGTTTTTCCCACTGACCGGGGTCCACATCGCATTCAAACACGGAGTACTGGACTCTCTGTCCGAAGTCTACACAATGCTTCGCTATCCGGCGCAACCTTCTTCTTCCGGCCTTGGTAAGGGTGGAAACATCATAAGAAACTAATACCATCATAAGATAAACCTGGAATGTTGGAGTGCTGGAGTAAAGGAAAAACTCGAAGGTGAAAGGTTTTTTCATCTTTCCATTACTCCATCACTCCGCCTTGCATGTCTGTGCTCACCTCCACACAAAGGCTGGGTAATAATCCATATCTCCCCGAATATGGCGGGCCAGCAACAGGGCCTGCACATGGAACAGTAGCCCGATACGGACCTTTTCATTGAGAACGGGGTGGATCAACTCCTTTTGTTTTCTCTTCTGGTAAGCGGTGAGCAATGTTTTTCTCGTTTTCTCTCCCAGGAGAACGGCCCCGCTTTCGGTAAAATTGAAATCGCCCTTCTTAACCTGCTGCAGATTGATGAGCGACAGAACAAGCCTGTCTCCGAGAAAGGCGCGAAATTCCTCCAGAATATCCAGTGCGAGACTCTGTCTGCCGGGGCGGTCCCTATGAAGAAAACCCACATAAGGATCAAGCCCCACCCCTTCCAAGGCCGAAACGCAGTCTTGCAGCATCACGGCGTAAATAAAGGAAAGAAGGGCGTTCACCGGGTCCGTGGGCGGACGGCGGTTGCGACCGTTGAAAACGAAATCCTCTTTTTGCTGGGTGATAAGATGGTTAAAAATCCCGAAATAAGTGTTGGCCGCTTCTCCTTCCCGGCCCCGAACGCTTTCCAGTTCAGTGGTGTCCTTCAGGTTAGTGAGGGCCTTCTTCATTTCGTGGCCGGCCCTTTCAATTTCTTTCCACCCTTCACAACCCGGAGTGTTACGCACGGTTCTTTGAAGGACCGTCCGGCTGTTGGCGATTTTCGCGCCAACAATATATTTAGCAATTTCCGTTGATTTTTCAATGCTATCCGACCAACGGTACTGCTCTTTCCGCAAAAGGACGTTCCCGGTTTGGCGGCCCTGCACCCTGGCCTGGAATCGGCCGTATTGAGAAAAAAAAGCGAGCCCCACCCCATTTTCTGCGCAGGAGGCCATGAAGGGTGGGGAGACGTTTATTCTGCCAAAGCAGAAGATATTGGCGAGAGCGAGCATGGGCAGTTGAAGGAGCTTCTCACGGTTTACCTCCACCACTACGGTTTCTCTCTCTTTATGAATATAGGCCCCATCTTTGGTTACAAAAAGGGTGTTGAGCAGTTTTTTCATTCATCCTCCGTGAAGAGTAGTTCCTCGTATCGAGTCCGTTTCATCATTTCATTCCACTTCGGCTGGCACACTTCCACCAAGGAACAGCTTTTACACTTTGAAGAGTAATCTGCAGGAGGCGTTTTCCCGGAGTGGATCAGTTCGTGAAGCCGTCCCGCCAGATCCTCGGTTTGCTTCCGCAATTCCGGCGAAAAAGAAACGGGGTGCCGCCTTTTTTTTGCGCCGTAAAATAGCGCCCCTTCCGGGATTTTCACGGACAACTGTTCTTCCAGGCAGAGGGCCTGGGCGCAAAGCTGAACCTCGTCTATATTATCGGCCTTGGGCTTTCCCTTTTTGTATTCCACGGGATAGGGCAGCCACTGGCCATCTCTGCCCGGCAAGGAAGCTCCCTTGCCAGGGATGCTCCGTTGAAACTCCACTAAATCGGCCTGCCCCGTGAGACCCAGCCTATAGGAGACCAACCGGAGGGAGCGGATGGAAATACAGTCACCCCGGGATTCCTTTTCTCCGGCATGGACCCTTTCATGTAAAAGTTCACCGAGGACCGTGTGCCTGTTTTCCTCCCACTGCTGCTCCAGGTGGATGAGGGCGCATTGGCGCTCACAGAAGGCCAGGTGCTGGAGGGCTGAGATCATGAGTAGGTTTTCGTCAGAATACATTTTCAAACCTTAAATTTATCGTTTAGGTTTTCTTTTAAGACCCGTATTGGTTGCATCGCTTGAAATATTCATCTCAATAAGCTCTCTTTCACGTTTCAGTTCTCGTTGCAGTTCCTTTTCAGTGGGGAGGTATGTCAGGTATTTAGCTGCAAAGAGCTGTTTACTTTCATTCAGGACGGAATACTTGGCAACCGCTTCGTTTTTCTCCGAACAGAGGATTAATCCAATAGTGGGATTGTCGCCTTTTGCTTTACAATGTTCTTCATACATGCGCACATAACCATCCATCTGCCCTATATCCTGATGAGTCAATTTGCCGATTTTCAGGTCAATCAAAACAAAGCACTTAAGGAGGTAATTGTAAAAAACCAAATCCACATAAAAATCCTCATCATCGAACCGCATCCTCTTTTGACGCGCCACAAAAGAAAATCCTTTACCCAACTCCAGAAGGAATTGTTGCAGTCTGTCAATAATGGCTGACTCAAGGTCCGCCTCATGCAAATATGGAACATCAGGAAGATCGAGGAATTCCAGGACATAGGGATCTTTCAGGACATCCATGGGCATCAAGTCGTCTTTCTCTTTTCCGGCCTCCAAAAGCATTGTTTTTTTATCCTGGCTCGCCAACATTCTTTCATAAAAAAGCGTAGAAATTTGACGCTCAAGCTGCCGCCTGCTCCATCCGGAATTTGCACCCTCTATCTCATAGAAATCCCGCGCGTCTCGTTTTTTAACACGCATTAGAGACCTATAATGAGACCAACTCAGGCCCTGATGGAAGCCTTTGATGAATTGGTCACCCACGAGGTGACCTTTCTTTTCCCCAATGAATTGGCTACCCACTGGGTAGCTTTTCTGTTCCCCGCTGAATTGGTCACCCACTGGGTGACCTTTTGGGGGTGGACTCAATTCGTCACCCACCGGGTGACTTATTTCAGGAACACGGTGGGAATAAACCTGATAGAACATCCTAAAATATTTTAGATTTGTAACAGAGAATCCTTTCCCATATCGCTCCATAAGCCGGGCTGATAAATCCTCAAGCAGACGTTTGCCATACTCCGCCCGTTCATCGCCATGTTGCAACTCCCGCACAATTTCGCGGCCAATCAGCCAATAAGCGATAACCATTTGGCTATTGACGGCGCGGCGCACATTAGCACGGGCCTCTTCCAGGATAGAGACTACACGGTTTAATAATTTAACCCCGCCGGTTTTTTTTGTTTTTTTATCTTTAACCGCGACCGCCTTATTCTTTTTTTTCATAGGCATAGTTTTCCTCATTATGCGTTAGAATTTCTCAATAATCTCCACGCCCGAAGGCCCATCCTCTCTGTTAATTTCAACACTGTAATCCCCAAAGGAGCGGGTGGGCCCGGCGCTATCCTTTGCCCGCTTCACGGTCACCCTATCGAAAAGAGAGTGGGCGGAAGCATTGCCAAGCTTGGACTCGTGCCTAAAGATAATGAGTTTTCTGCCGTTCATCTTTCCCCTTGCCGCTGAGTGGTCATGGTCGAACATATTTTGCAGACTTTCCCAAAGCAGGTTCAGGTCGTCTTCTGAAAATCCGGTCTGGTTTGCAAGGTGGGCGGATATATAACCTTCCGTTTTGTATAAGCCGTAGGGAACAATATGCTTTCTTCCCATGGTCCGGTTATCTCCGCTTTGACTTTCCGCCTCTTTCTCAGTAGCCACGGCCATGCGGGTTATGCTTAATTCTAGTGGGACAATTGAATCTATGCTTTTGGCGAAATTCAATTGCACGGGACCCCGAACCTGCCCGCAGTTTACGCCGGTTGACATAACCGCTCCAAAGGTCCTGACGTCAAAAAAATTGGCGCACATCCAATCCCTGGCTCTCTCGACTTCAACCCCCGAACCTTTTCTCTTTTTTCCATCCGTTTTTTCTTCGACGCCCACAGCTTTATGCGCCCTTTCGTGGTTATGGTTCAGAATGCCTTTCTCCCGGATATAGATTTCGTGGGGCGCCTGGTTTTCTTTTACAATTTCCACATAGTTCCGAATTTTGCGTTTCAGACACACATCGGTTACAAGACCATGGCTTGTTTCCGGATCAATGCGGGGCATGTTGCCTCCGTCAGGGTCCCCGTTGGGATTGCCGTTTTCAACATCAAACAGGTAAACGAATTCATAGCGGTTTTCAATGGCTTTAGTCATTGTTTGTCTCCTTTTCATTTTTAAGTTTTTTGAAAAATTCATGCCTCTGGTGATAATAACCGATGGCGAATAGCCCCTGTTTTTCAAGGCTGAGATGGGGAGGGAAACTTTTTATCGGTTCCATGATTTCGCCGATCATTTTTTCAAAATAGATGGCAATGGGCTTTGTTCCCAATTTGTTCAGATGATGATTTTTAAGGGATATAAGGCGGGAAAAGACGGCCACGGGAGTTGTGGACGCCGATCCGTAAAAACGGGACCTTATGGTCGCTTTTATCTCTGGTTGGGCTCTCTCCTGCACTCTTTCCAATACGGCGAACAACCTGCCCAGGCGATAGCCTATGTTTGTGTTGTTTTCATCCAGTGCCATTTTTACCTCCATTTGGTTTTGGCCCTCGCGGCGGGCCTTTCGACATAGAACCGCCTTAATAAGGGCGGCCCTTAAATAATTCACTTTTTGATCGGACCGAATTCTATTGATAACTGCAGTAAGAAGGTTGTGGGGATAGAGTTCCCCTGTAACCAGGGAACGGGTCATGGCTCCACTTAAAAGAGGGGAGATGTTGTCCCACTTTCCCAGAACAGCCGTCTCTCGGAGCAGCCGCCGCAAATCGGGGAATTCCGGCTCGTTGTCAAAACTCCTTTCCAGGGCGAGATCGCTAAAATGCTCCCCGATCCGCCTGACCATCTCCCTGGCCGCGCACACATGCCAAAAGCGAATGGAGATGCGGGAGGCGTTGGGGGAAAGGCCCAGAATGTAGAAATCAAGGTCGCCATCGTTCAACCACTCCATAGACAGCTCCTTTCCGTCACGGGCCGCTTCAAGGAACAGGCGAATCTCCTTGGTATCGCCACTGTCATCAACCACCTCTCCCTCCTTTTTCGGTTCCGACAGAATATGGCTCATGAAAGATTCCAATGGAGAATCCCTTCCGCTCCAGAAGAGAGTCACTCCATCCCCCACCTTCACTTTCTGGCTGCTTTCAAAGCGGAGAAGGTAGTTGAGGGCCGTGGTGTAGGAAAAGGCCGTCTTTTCACCGACAGGCGCGTTGAAACTCTGATCTTTGCCGTAGGATTTAAATGATTCCAGGTTGAAGGAGACGATGGATGCTCCCGATGATTGGGCACCGGGAACCCCCTTGATCTTGGGATGCAGACGGGCGATAGGGGCCTCTTTCCCGGTGACGGAGCAGATGGAAATCACTTCCGAACCTCTTTTCCCCACATGGCCGATCCATGCCTCTTTTACCGCATCTCTCTCATGGACAAATTTAAGTTCTTTCTCCAACCTGAAAACGAGATTGGAACCGGCCACATCATCCCATTTCTCAAATAAATCTTTATATTTTCCATAAATGTAATCGGGACTCCAGCTATCAAGAAAGGCCAACACTGCGGCCATTCCTTCATCATCGATGCCGCCGCCAACCAGGCGGTGCCTTTCTTTAAAGGCCTCAAACATTTTTAAGGCCCTCTCTTCGTTCCCTTTATTATCCTTTCCGAGAACATAGCTGGTGTTATCCCATAAAAAGTTGGCCGCGATATTGGCCGACCGGTTTTCCCCTTCGGGAACGGTCATTGTTTTGGGAGCCATTTTTTTGTCCGGGTCCCTCAAATCCTGAACCTGAAGAAGATGGCCTTTCTCGTCGAGGATGAGGGCATGGTGGATTTTTCCAGTGCTGAAACCCAGGAGAGGAATATCCGCCCCGCTGTTCACAAGGCGGTTGTAATATTGGTTCATTGCCTGAAGAATCATGCTTTCACCTCCTTTCCGCAGAGGGGAGGAACGTCAATAATCCCCTTTTTCATGGTGGCCTTGAAAAAACGGGCCGTCATGTTGTCTTCGTAATCGATGTCGCGAAGCATCCATCCCAGATCTTTTTCTTCATCTTCTATTTTTGAAGGTTCAATTTCCCCTTCCACCAGCTCAAATTCGGCGGAAAACTCCCGACATCCCAGGTAGGGTTGGTTAAAGCACTGGCCCTTTTTTGCCCTCCGGTCGAAAATCTCCTTGTGCTTGGCGGGATTATTGTCCTCCTCTCCCCTGAACTCGAAGTGGGCTTCGATCACGTAACTTACGTCCCGGAGAACGAGAGCGGCCCGCTGCTGCCTCTCTTCATCTATAAAAGCCTCTACCGGGGAGACGCCATCTTTCATCGCTTTTTTTATGTTCCCTACGGGTACTTTTCCGGAAACTTCATTGCGGCGGATGTTATCGAACTTGATGGGGTTCAAAACATGAAGACGCTCCACCACCCAGCGGATGGAGGGTTTCCAGTGAATGGCCTCCAGAATGCCTCTCGCCGCCGAGGGGGTAATGACGTCATAACTGACCCTCTCCACCTTCATCTCGGGCCGGGTGAAGCAGGCGTAAGGACCTGAAACTTTCAGTTTGACTCCGTAGGACATAAAAAGGCCTCCTTTTGGTTAAGGTTTTTAATCCGCTTTTTCATTGATTTGATTAATACGTGAATGCGAGCGTTCGCCTTTTTTTGAAATGTCATCTGCAACATTGTAAATACTGAGGATTCCTAAGACTAGAAACAAACCCACTGTAGAAAAAAACAAACCTGGATACCGCAACAACATTTTTTTGTCATAATGCCATGCGACATAAGATAAACCTAATAAAAACAGGGCTGCGCCTAACAACCACTTCGTAGCTACGTTGAGATTGCTTATGAGGTAAGCACCTTCACTAATTTGTTTTATGAGGTCGAAGTCCATAGTTTTAAATTTAATTCCATGAATTAATTTTGGGCTCCCCCCCTTATGCGAACAAAAGAGAGGGAGCCCCCTTCGAAACAAAAACCTCTTCTCGAACTTGTATATTGTTTCAATCCACGGAAATTTAATTGCGAAGCTTCGGTTTAATAGCCCGCCGCTAGCGGCGGTTCCTTGCTTTGCATTTAATACCCCGCTGCTTACAACGGAGATTTTCATTCCCGGCACTAAAATAATATACCAATAGTGCCTTTCAACACAAGTGTATCCTTCAAGACAAAACATCTCTCGTCTTACATATTGAATATTTTTTACCATACGCCCAGACTTTCCACCTTAAGTTCCGTCGGATCGTCAAAAAAAAGCCCAAGGTCATCATCATAAAGATCGGGATTGATGAGGGCGTAAAAGCTTTCATTTACTTGCTCTACGGCCCCCATCTTAAGTCTTCCCAACTCCTTCACTGGGATCTGTATGGTGAACCTTTGGGCCATTCTCGTAAATTTCGCCTTTTTTTCGGCGTAACGAAGTCCCTTAAGAATCTCCTCCGTTTTTTCTTTCTCCTCTTTCCAGGGGATAAAAAGGCTGACGGTGGACTCGTCCTTTGGAATCACATGGAAAAGGGACGCCACCTCCCTGAAGGGGAACCGGAATCTCTCCGCCTCCTCGTTAATCTTAAAGAGAATTTTCTTGTCGTCCAGTTTCTCTCCTTTGAGCCAGTAATACTCCTGGAAGTATTTTTTTACCGCTTCCAAAGAGAGCGAATCGCACCCGTACTTTTTCACCAGCAGTTCGGCAATTTGGGCCTGCATCTTGAAAATAGTAGGTACTCCATCCTCAGGATAAAAAATAAAAAATTTCCCCTTCTCTGGATCCCCTTCTCTGTTGCACCGGCCAGCGGCCTGGGCCAGTGAGTCGATACCACTGATGGCCCTGAAAACAGCGGGAAAATCGATATCCACCCCGGCCTCCACAAGCTGGGTGGTGATGACGAGACAAGGGCTTTTCTTTTTTAATAGTTCTTTGATCTGTTCTATCTTTTTTGTTCGGTGAGCAGGGCACATGTTGGCGCTAAGATGAAAACGGGGGCTTTTTTCATCGATCATCTGGAATAGTTTTTTCGCGTGCTTCCGGGTATTGACCACACATAGCCCCCTGGGAAACTCTTGTATTTTATTTATAAGCTCTTGATCATCTATTTTTCCCAGGTAATCAACAGAGACTCTCTCCAGTTCACGGAAAAGGTTTTCTTCGGAACTTCGAGGGATAATGGCGTGATCGACCTCCAATCCCTCTTCAAAATCATCTTCCTTCGTTAAGGCTGGTTGGGTTGCCGTGCAGAGAACGATGGTGGATTTATAGGATTGGGAGAACTCCTTGAGGGCCTCCATGCATGGGCGCAGAAGCGGCACGGGAAGCATCTGGGCCTCATCGAGAATGACGACGCTTTTGGCGATGTTGTGGACTTTTCGACACCGCGAGGAACGAGCGGCGAAAAGAGAGTCGAAAAACTGCACGTTGGTGGTAACAATAATGGGTGCGTCCCAGTTTTCAGAGGCCGGGCGTGTGCGGTGATCTTCTTGTTCGGCCTCAAAAGGATCAAAATTGCTGTGGTGTTCGAGAACGGCCTCCTCTCCCAAAACATCACGGAATATGGCTGCGGTTTGCTCAATAATACTGGTGTAGGGAATAACATAAATAATTCTTTCCAGTTCGTTCTCCATGGCGTGGTTGAGGGCAAAAGCCAGGGAGGCGAGGGTTTTGCCGCCGCCCGTGGGGACTGTTAAAGTGAAAAGCCCCGTCTTTTTCATTGAAGCGTCGAGACAGTACTGGAGCACTTCACACCTTTTTTGGTTAATCGGTTTTTCATGGCGTTTGCTGAAAAGTTCCTTTACCTTGGCGTCGTATTTTTTCTTCAGAGACTTCAGGGCGGGATATGCTTTCCTCCAGGAAGAGCGCTCCTCATCAAGGGCCTTTTCCGTATCAAGAAAATCAGCGTCCACAAGGCACGAATAGATCATTCGCACAAAGAAAAAAAGCTGAAAAGCAGCTCTCGCGCTATCGACTTTTATAGGAAGGGCGTTTAAGGGAGGCAGACCTCGCACAGCCCAGTTGCCCCGGTCATAAATGGAGGGAATCTTTTCTTTGAGCCTTTTTTCCAGGCAAGACCGACTATTGGACTTTCCATCAGGGAGTCCGGCATGATGACCGGCCACAGCATAAGCCAATAGTTTTCCAAAGCCAGGATTTTTTATTTCTTTTTGT
>JAJDAS010000617.1 GCA_029261755.1 Nitrospinia bacterium | reverse complement strand
GTCCTTTGGCAAAGCAGGAAAGGACAAGGATCAATAAAAGACGGCCTTTGCTTACGATAGAAAATTTATAACAGCCCAAGACGTCAAATCCTTTATGGAAAATGCCAAAAAAGAAGCGGCGGAGTTGATTGAGGATGCAAGAGATGAAGTGGAACAAATTGAACAGGAGGCATATGACAAAGGGTTTCAAGCGGGGATTAAAAAAGCCTATGAGGAAAACAGAGAAGAAGGAACCCGGAAGCTTGTACCTGCCATTGACGCTTTTGAAATGTCTGTAAAAGAACTCACCGCTGCGCGGACCCTCACCTACAAGAATTGTGAAGCCGAGTTGATGGAGTTGTTGAATACTCTCAGTAAAAGGATTATTCACCGGGAACTAAGCCGTAGCAACGAGTTTATCCTGGATGTAATCCGTGAAGCTCTGAAGGAACTCACCCAGCAGGAAAAGATCACCATTCGCCTGAACTCCGCAGACCTTGAATATGCCGAAAGTTTTAAGCCGGAACTGTTCAAGGAGTTGAGGAATGTAAAGAGTCTTTCCTTCGAGAGTGATGATAGCCTGGAAAGGGGTGGATGCGTAATTGAAACCAACTTTGGTGAAATCGATAGCACCGTGGACTCGAAGATCATAGAGCTTGAAAAATCGATCTTGAAACAAAAACCCGAAAAGGAAGCTTACAAAACACCGGAGAAAGACATGGAACCGCGAATGAACGCGAATGAACGCGAATAAAGAAAAACCCAAAAAAACAATCTATCTTGTGTTTATTGGTTTTAGTGTTTTATTCGCGTTAATTCGCGACCATTCGCGGTTAAAATGTTTTTTAAAAATTTCAAATATCATTTTCTGGAATTTTAAGGGTCTTGTCGTTTTTTACTTTACCCCTCGTCCCCAGGCTATGCCTGGGGACACTATGGTATTTCCATTATGGAAGAGATGAAACCCCCATTGGAAGAATCGGTTGATGCTGGCTTGCAACAAACTGCGTCGGATGCCGTAGCTGTCGCTCCTGACCCTTCTGCTATGCCCGGCGACGGAACAAGCCTGGGGAAATATAACAAATTGATTCATGATTCCAACCCCATTCTTGCCACGGGAAAAGTCCTTAAGATTGTCGGCCTGACCATGGAAGGTGATGGGCCGCCCGTTCAGATTGGCCACCAATGCACGGTTCTTTCTTCTAAAGCGGAACCAATAAAAGCGGAAGTAGTGGGTTTTCGTGAAAACCGAATTTTGGTGATGCCTTTTGGAGAACTGGGCGGGATTTCGCCGGGAAGTCGGATCATCGCCAGAGAAAAAGAAGCCAGGATCAATGTACACCCCGCCATGCTGGGCCGGGTCTTGGACGGCTTGGGAAGACCCATTGACGGGAAAGGCCCTATCCCCAAGGGAGAGCTTTATTCCATCTTCAGCGAACCAGCGAATCCCGTAACGAAAAGGCGGATTACCGAGCCACTGGATATCGGTATCCGCTCCATCAACGGTTTGCTGACCCTGGGAAAGGGGCAGCGGGTGGGAATTATGTCGGGTTCCGGAGTTGGAAAATCGGTCCTCGTTGGCATGATGGCCCGAAACACCTCCGCCGATGTCAATGTGCTCGCTCTCATCGGAGAACGCGGCCGTGAAGTAAGAGAGTTTATCGAGAAAAGCCTGGGAGAAGAAGGACTAAAAAGGTCGGTGGTGGTTGTAGCTACTTCCGACCAGCCTGCTCTAGTCCGTTTACGAGGGGCCTACACGGCCACCACCATTGCCGAATACTTCAGGGACCGGGGAAAAGATGTTTTGTTGATGATGGACTCCGTGACCCGCTTTGCCATGGCGCAAAGGGAGATAGGGCTTTCCGTGGGAGAGCCGCCCACCTCGAAGGGGTACACGCCTTCCACCTTCGCTCTGCTTCCAAAGCTTCTGGAAAGAGCGGGAACGTGTGAAGGAGAGGGTTCCATCACCGGGCTTTACGCCGTGCTGGTGGAAGGGGACGATTTCTCCGAACCGGTGGCGGATGCGGTTCGTTCCATATTGGACGGCCATATTGTTCTTTCCAGAGCTTTAGCCGCCCACAACCACTACCCCGCCATTGATGTCCTGTCCAGCGTAAGCAGGGTGATGGAGGATGTAGCCTCGGATAAACAGAAGCAAACAGCCAATCAACTACTGGATCTTATGGCAGCTTACAAAGAAGCAGAGGATTTGATCAACATAGGGGCCTATGTGAAGGGTAGTAGTCCCAAAATCGATAAAGCCATTTCTATTAATGACCAGTTCAATAAGTTTTTGAGACAAGGAATTTACGAAAAGTTTGAATATGCGAAATCCATAGAAGAAATGGAGAGCATTCTGTAATGTTTCGATTTCGATTGGACACCATATTGAGATACCGCTCCCAGGTGGAAGACCATGAAAAGAGGGAGCTTGGAAAAGTCCGCTCGGAATTGGTGGTGGAACAACAAAAAAAACGGCAATTTGAAGAAGGCGCACGGCAATCAGGGGTCCTTCTGGACCAAAAAAAGGAAATAGGTCTTTTGAACAGAGATGATTTTCTCCTCCACTATAACTTCGTGGAGGGGATGGCACACAATGTAATGAGACAGGAAAATCGAATCAAAAAGGTAGAAGAAAGGGTGGAGAACCAGAGGCTGAAGGTGGTGGATTCCATGAGGAAGCGCCAAGTGCTTTCCACCTTGAAGTCGCGCAGGCAGGAGGAATACCTTTTTGAGGAAAACAGAGAGGAACAAAAGTTTGTGGATGAGATTGTTGCCACTCGTTGGGAAAAGGAGCCCAAATAAATGTTGGCATTAAGGATGTCCGGAATATTCTCCAATTTCAGAAATATAGAGTACGCCTTTATATTCCTGATTGCCATGAAACTCTGCTTCAACGGGGCTGCTCTGGTGAAGCAGTTCAGGAGCAATGGCAACTCGCTCTTCTCTCTTTCCTCCACGGAATTCGCCTATGCCCAGCAGGGTGTTTCGTTTCCGGGTGAGCAGAAGGCTTCTCCCATCAATATCGATATTTTGGAAACCATCAAGAAAAGAAGCGAAGATCTGGATGCCAAGGAAAACTCTCTCAAGCAACAAGAAGAACAGTTGAATATGCTCAAGCTCACCCTTGAGGAAAAGATGCAGAAAATGAACGAGGTGCAAAAAAAGATCGAAGAGTTGCTTGCCGCAAGAACCGATCTGATCGAACGTAGCGTCAAGCACCTGGTCAAAGTATACTCTTCCATGAAACCCAATGAAGCGGCCAGGTTGCTGGAAAAATTGGATAAGGATATTTCCATACAGATCCTCTCCAAGATGAAAGGGAAGAGTGCCGCAAAAATTTTAGAAAAGATGGACGGCACCATGGCCGCCAATATAAGCGACAAAATAGCTACAAGGAAATAAATGGGCAAAGACAATCTCATTATATTTGACACCACCTTAAGAGACGGCGAGCAATGCCCGGGCGCCAGCATGAACAACCTGGAGAAGATCGAAGTAGCCAGGCAATTGGCTCTTCTTGGGGTCAACGTTATCGAGGCAGGATTCCCCGTGGCCTCACCAGGCGACTTCGAAGCTGTTTCGCAAATCGCGCGTGAGATCAGGGGGGTAACCATTGCCGGACTGGCTCGGGCAGTGGAAAAGGATATTGATTCGGTGGCCAAGGCCATCGAAAAGGCCGACTCCCCAAGGATTCATGTCTTTCTTGCAACCTCCAAAACCCACAGAGATTACAAGCTGAAAAAAAGCAAAGAGGAAATCCTTGACGGCGCCGCCAAGGCGGTGGCCTATGCAAAAAGGTTTTGCGACGACATCGAATTTTCTCCCGAAGACGCCTCCAGGACCGAGCCGGAATTTCTGGTAGAGGTAGTTCGGGAAGTAGTTCGGGTAGGGGCTACTACGGTGAACATTCCGGATACGGTGGGATACGCCCTTCCGGTCCAGTTCGGTGAACTCATCGGTCAGGTGGTGGACTCCGTGAAAGGTCAAAACGCGCTAATCAGTGTCCATTGCCATAATGACCTGGGTCTCGCAGTAGCCAATTCTCTGGCTGCGGTAAAGGCTGGCGCTCGCCAAGTGGAATGTACCATCAACGGAATCGGGGAAAGAGCCGGGAACGCCGCCCTGGAAGAGTTGGTGATGGCCATCAGGACCAGGGAAGATTTTTTTAATATCAATGTGGACCACATCAAAACCAAACGGCTTTTGAGCTGCAGCAGGATCGTCAGTAACCTCACAGGTCTGGTGGTGCAACGAAATAAGGCCATTGTGGGTAAAAATGCCTTTTCCCACGAATCCGGAGTTCATCAGGATGGCCTTTTGAAAAAGGTAGATACCTACGAAATTATTAAACCCACAGATGTAGGGTGGGAAAAAACCGACCTGGTTTTGGGGAAACATTCCGGCAGGCACGCCTTCATTCAGAGAATAGAAGAGCTGGGTTTTCAGCTTGAGGAAGAAACCGTCAACCTTGCCTTTCAGGAATTCAAAAAGCTTTCAGATCTTAAAAAAGAAATTTATGATGATGATATCGTTTCCCTAATCCAGGAGCAGTTCCACGAAAAAGGAAATGTTCGCTACCATTTGAAAAATGTGAAGGCAAATGTAGAAACCGGAGTAAGACCAGAGGCCAGCGTGGAACTATCCGATGGAAATGGAGGAAGCCAGGAGGCCACTGCCTCCGGCGACGGACCCATCGACGCCATTTGCCAGGCCATAGACCAGATCACCGGGATCCCTTGCAAACTTCTGGACTATTCTGTGCTTTCCAAAACCGTGGGTACAGATGCCATGGGCGAGGTCAGTGTCCAAATCCAAAACGAAGAGCGGAAGGTTTGGGGAAAGTCAGCAGGAACCAACATTGTGGAAGCCAGCACACAGGCATACCTGAACGCCGTAAATAAGTTGGTCCAATACCGGCCTTGTGCAAAGGGTTCAAATGAACCTTAATACTTGCACGTTGATTCTGAGAATTCGTCTCTTACATTTGTAAAACCTTTAAATTCAAAAACACGGAACCACAGATTTCACCGATTACACAGATTAAGTAATCTCAACAAAATAAATCTGTGTCATCTGTGAAATCTGTGGTTAAGAAAGTTTTTTGTTCTAACCGGAGACCGACGAAATCGTGATTACCAGAATAAAGGCCAAATTCAAAACAGTTTTTTTTGCCGGACTGCTTTTTATCACCCCCGTGGGGTTCACCCTCTTCGTACTAACCTTCCTTTTTACGAAACTGGATACCCTCTTCACGCCACTTCTGGAAAAGACCCTCATTTACTTTGGGTGGACCCAGTACGTTGGATACCATGTTCCCGGTTTGGGTTTTATAGTGGCAGTGGTGCTGATCTTACTGGTTGGATTCCTTACGACAAATATCATCGGCACTCGGCTGGTAAACTTCGGCGAACGAATTGTTGAACGGATTCCGGTTGTCCGGAGCTTGTACGCAGGCGCTAAACAAGTCATAGAATCGGTGGCTTCTTCACAGAACGGCGCCTTTCGGCAGGTGGTTCTATTGGAGTATCCTCGAAGAGGATTGTATTGTTTAGGAATGATTACCTGCGAAAACAGTGGAGAGGTGCAAGAAAAAACCGACCAGGATGTGCTCAATGTTTTCATTCCTACCACTCCCAACCCTACTTCCGGTTACCTCTTGTTCGTACCAAGAGACCAGATGACCTACCTTGACATGACCGTAGAAGAAGGGTTGAAACTGGTGGTCTCCGGGGGCATAGTCGCTCCGAATAAGAATTCGGGAAAAAGCAGCAAAAGGATCCCCAGGGAAATGCTTCCTTCTTTACCTCAAGAAACAGAAGCGAACAAACGATCTTTGTCGTAACAAACGAGCGTTTCAAGAATCAAAGGCACTTGCAAAAACTAACTTCTTAAAAGAAACCTACCACTAATTCCCCCTTTGCTAAGGGGGGTAGGGGGATGTAAAGAGAGTTTTTGCAAGTTCCCTGAACAACCAATAGCTGTTCCAAGAAGCAAGCCTCTCTCTCTCCGATAGAGACGGGTCAGAAATAAATTAGTGTTTTTAGCGCTCAGATTTAGGTTAGATTTGGCCGGTACGATTGAGCGAAACCGCAGTAATAGCAACGCTCTTTTGAAGATTTCGCGATTGAGGGCCGGTTAAAGATGGCCTGAATATGAGATGCTAAAATGCCAAGTTATTTGTGACCCGTCCCTTTACTCAAATTTTAGAAATCTATAATCGTATGCTCTTGGGAGTAACCGGCGGCATCGCCTGCGGCAAAACAACGGTTTCCAAATGCCTGGAAAAGCTGGGATGTGTACTCATCGACGCGGACCGGATCAATGGCGAACTTTCCCAGCCGGGAGGAACCATATGGGTCAAGGTGAAAGAAGAGTTTGGTAAGTGCATCCTTTTACCGGATGGCGCCATCAACAAAAAAGCATTGGGCGAAAGGATTTTCAATAATCCAGCCGAAAAAAGAAAGCTGGAAGAGATTTCCCACCCCTTGATTATTCAGGAGGAAAATAGAAGAATCCGCGAGATAGGACAAAAATTCCCCGACAAGGTGATTGTCCTGGAAGCTGCTCTCATGATTGAAGCTGGAGAACATCGCAGGGTGGACAAACTCATTGTGGTTTCCGCTCCCATGAAAAAGCGCGTGGAATGGCTGTTCAAAGAGAAGGGGATGGATCGGACTGAAGCGGTAAAAAGAATTGAGGCCCAGATGCCCTGCGAAGAAAAGGCCAAACTCGCGGATTATGTAATCCGCAATGATGGGACGAAAGAAGAGCTAGCCAGGAAAGCAGAAGATCTTTTTCGTGGAATCAAAGCCAAAACTGAAGAGTATGGAGTAGGCAGTAAGCACTAAGCAGTAAGCAAGGGTGGCATGGACAAACTTGTTTGTCCGTGCGGTAGTAAACTTTGCTAAAACAACAAACTTGCATAGGTTTGCAGTAAAGAGAAAAGCTATCCAAAGATATTTGAAATTTCAAAAAACATTTTAACCGCGAATTGACGCGAATAAAACCATAGAACCAATAAATACAAAATAGATTATTTTTCTTGTTTTTAATTACCGGACTATTATTCATAAAACGCCACGTGCCTTTCATGGGCGTCTTTTCTGGCTTCCCGTAGTTTTTCCTCCAAATCATGAATGGAGTGGTCTTTCACCAAGTGATAAAGGCGGCTTTTCCATGCGAAAGGCATTACTGCCTTTTTGACTTTTTCCTGCCAATATAATCCACAGAATCATGTTTAGGCCCAAGCTTAATTTCCTGGGCTCCGGTCTTGAGTTTTGAAATCTTCTTTTTCATGAGTGGGGTATACCTTGATTATACTTAATCTTCAATTTTTTCTTTTACTATTTGGGATTGGGTGTTTAAAAGGGCAACCGAAACTGCTAACTCCCCAAAAATTTCATCAATTTGCTCTTCCGTTAAATTGTCCAATTCAAGTTGATTCGTCCATTTAATACATTTTTGACATTCATCATCAAGCTCATTATGCATGATTTTAGTGTTTCACCTATTTTATTTTTTACTATAGTTGACATGATTACCTCCCTATCAACCTTTTCAAGGTGTTCGGCCCTTAGATCTTTTAAATAAACAAAATGTTGTCTATATTGACGTAACACGTAACACGTTGAAAACAGAAGAGCTGCAAATACCTAAAAACCCTTATTAGCCACAGACTTGCACAGAAATTTACAGAAAAAGAAAAACATTATTAATGTTTTGGTTTTTTTCGTATGTTTCGTGTGTTTCGTGGGCCAAATTGCTTAAGCTCTTGAAATAATGTGCTGTTCAAGTGTTTTTTCTGGCGGCAAAATTAAAAAAATAAAAATAATTTTGCCATTTCTTCTTGGATGAACCGTATACATTGTCAAACAGAAAATAATCAGCTAAGGCCTCTCGTACCCGAAGCAACTCCCTTAGTCTGTGTACATTTTTTTTGTCCTCAATGGTGAGATCCAACAATTCAATAGCTCGCCCAAAAGCAAGTTTGAAATATTCAATATTCCCCTTATCTTTCCACTTTATGGACCTTTCTACTTCGCTCCCGACATTGGCCATTTGCTCAAGAAAGGAAAGGGACTGCCATTTTCCTGCTGCAAGCTGAGTGTGCTGAATATTCATTTTTGCACCAATTTGTTGACAATTTGTGCGATCAGCTCTTGAGTTTCTTTTGAATCAACTCCACGACTCAGGTTTCCCTGGGATGGTCGAATGTTGATCATGGAGTCGTACTCAACAAAATCTTCTCCCGGAATATCAGGATACAAGTTGATACCCCAAAGGTCATTTTGCCGTGACCCTTTCTCTATTAAAAGCGATTCTTCATCGGCATGCAATTCCGCATCCACGGCAATGATTTCTTTTTCAATATCAACAACCGCTTTTACCATATTACCAAACGAGTTTTTTGCCATTTCTTTTAATTCGTCAAGTGTGATTTGGGTATTTACAATTTTCATGATGAACCTTGATAGGAATTTGTCATAAGGGTCTAACCAAAGATATTTGAAATTTTTCAATTATTAAAACTAGCCCACGGAACACACGAAATGACACAGAAAAAAAGAAAATAAAAACTTTTCCGTGTAGTTCCGTGTATTCCGTGGGCTATAGGTATTTCAGTTTTTGACTGTGAGAAGTAAATTCTCAGAATTCTCATGTAAAGACCTAATTGCTTGTATGCCCCATGGGCTTCAGCTCCAGGTCTTCGATCATCCGAATGTCCGCATCGCAATCTCTGCCGGTGGTGGTGAGGTAATGGCCGATCATGGTGGAGTTGGCGCCAGCGGCAAACATCCAGGACTGCAAATCACGCAAGTTCACTTCTCTTCCTCCAGCCACCTTGATATCTTTTTGTGGCAGGTAAAAACGGTAAACAGCGATAATCTTTAGGATTTCCAAAGGCGGCAAGGTTGGAGCCCCTTCCGTAGGCGTTCCTTTAATGGGGCAAAGAAAATTGAGGGGAATGGAGTCCACTTCCAGTTCTCTTAGGGTTTGGGCCAGTTCGATCCGTTGCTCCGGTGATTCTCCCAGACCAAAAATTCCCCCGCAACATGCCATCAATCCCGCCTCTTTTATTGCGATAATGGTATCGACGTCTTCCTGATAATCATGGGTGGTACAGATGTTGGGGAAAAAACTCCGGGCGGTTTCCAGATTGTGGTGGTATTCTTGGAGTCCCGCTTCCTTAAGTTTCAAAGCCTCCTCTTTATTGATCACCCCCAAAGAGGCGCATCGATGCAAGGAATCCTCCGCCCGCAAATGCTCCAACATTTTTAGTATGGATTCCCTATCTTTTCCGCCGGGTCCTTTTCCACTGGTTACAATCCCATAGCGGTCCGCTCCATGGCTTCTCGCTTTCCCCATTTCGTCCACTACCTTTTGCGACCCGATCAAAGGGAATTTATTAATTTCAGCCGAATGATGCACCGATTGTGGACAGAAGGAGCAATCCTCACTGCAATTTCCCGATTTTGCATTGATGATGGAGCAAAGGCTGATCTTATTGCCTTTGAAGTGGGTCCTGATCCGGTTAGCGGAGGCAATGAGAGAATAAGTATCGGGACCATCAAGTCCCATCAGTTCCAGGGCTTCCTCCCGGCTTATTTGCCCTCCATCAAGTACTTGGTCTTCTAAATCCAGCAGTTCTCTTTTATTCATCTTCACTCATGATTTGAAATTATTAAAACTTTTGAATCGGTAAATCCAAAGGATTACTTACAGGAAGAAAAGGAGGGACTATGAAAAGCTGGAATTTTCTGGATATTTTGCAATGAGCTTGGAGAAGGTTCGGTCCTTTTGAAACTTCAGCTTCAAATCCTGATCCTGACCAAAAGCTACTTTTAGCTTATCCATGGCTGTGGACTCATTTCCACTCAGATAGTATGCCTTGGCCAAATTGTACAGCAGGTTGGCATCGCCTGGCTTAATTGTTATCGCTTTGGCGAAATTAGAAATGGCTTCCTGAAATTTTTTCTGCTTTCTTAAAGCGATCCCCATTCTGTTATAAAGGTGAATGGAGTGCCGGCTGCGGCCAAGAGCCTTGCCGAATACCTTCTCGGCTTTTTCATACAACTCCTGTTTTAAGCAGAAATTACCGGCCTTTAAAAAAAGCAACGTCTGGTTTGGGTTGGCTTCCATGGCGTCTTTGTAGACCTCCCAGGATTCCTTGGGTTTGTTCAAGGATTCGTAGGTTTCCGCCAGGCCCAGGTAATTATTAAGAAAGCTTTTATTATAGTTTACTCCCTTCTCAAAACAGTATCTAGCCGACTCGTGATCCCCTTCGTCCCGATATAAGGCCCCGATATCGTGATAAGCCTGCGCGTTCTCCGGTTCCAAATCAATTACCTTCAGATAGTTTTTCTTCGCTTCCTGATAATCACCTAACTGGGTGAAAGCTTGCCCAAGCCCCTGGTAGGCCCTTGGGAAGCTTGCTTCAATTCCGGTACTTTCAATAAAGCATTGAATGGCCTCATCAATGTTCCCCTGTTTCAAAAAGGTATTCCCCTTTTCCGTGAGGACCTCTACGTTGGCGCCCCCAATTTCGAGGGCCTTGTTGTAACATTTGATTGCTTCGTCAAATGATCCCTTTTCCCGGAGTCTGCCGCCTTCGAGGATGAGGTTGGATACTTCAACAACCGAGGGAGAATCCTTAGTTCTTTCAAAAATCTCCACTATTTTGGTTCCGAGTGATATGGGAGTTGTTGGCATAAGTAAAAAACGACAGGTCCCGTCTCTGGGTGCTGAAACCACATCTTTTTTCTTAAATTTTTTTGCCAAAAAGATGAATGGAATAGTCCCACGGCATCCGGAATCGGAAAGTGTTTTTTGAACATTTTCAATGAGTTGGATTCCCGGTTGGGAGGCGTCTTGGCTGTCGAGGGGATAGATAACGAGATCAACAGATGCGGGCGTTTTTTGTATCTGCTGGATGAGTTCGGAGGGAGAACCGGACGTTTCGGTTTTCCCAGGTTGAAAACCCAGGGTTTTAAGGTAAGCCTGGATCATCTCGGTCATGTGCTGGTCCTGGCTAATGAGAAAAATATTTTTTTTCAATAAAGGGGCCACTTTTTCCCTGGCAAGTTCGAGATCCTGTGGTTCTCCCTCTATTTCTCCATTACTGGCTTCCTGTTTTCGATTATCTTTAACTGTCATAGCTTAATGGGAAACTGCTTTTAAAGGTGTTTGGATGAGTAGGGTAGTTGGACTTTGAGAAAGGACGGAAGCACCGAAAACAAAAGAGTTGTTAACATCTAAAAAGCTTAATTAGCCACAGATTTTCACAGAAATACACAGAAAAAGCGGGTAAAAATTCTGTGTGGTTCTGTGAATTTCTGTGGCCAAAATTCTTTGGCTATCTTTCCTCCCACACATGAAAAGTATAGCGAAACAGCCTTGAAAAATCAAAACGGGCCCCATATTGCGTACTTTTCGTTACACCGCATACAATATGCAGACTTTGCGTCATTATTTCTTTTATTTCTGCAAGAGGCTTTTCTTTATGCTTATATTCCAATAATTAAAATTTTTTTAATTATTCTTCCTCCCATTCAGATAATCACAGTATTTGTGGTAATCGCAGACTCCACAAACCAAGTAGCGGAGCGTATTCTGCGACTTGTGCTCCACTAAGTACTGTGTGGCAATCACAGACTCCACAAAAAAATCACAAAACATGCCTTCCTTCAGCCAGGTTTATCAATTTAGGAAAACACAATGTTGCAGGCCTCCTACCACTACCTGCTTTTAAAACTTTTAAAATATTTGCTTCTTTTAGTTGTCTCAATAGATCGGAAACTGTTTTTTCATGAATACCATATGTGGTATGCAACTGCTTGGTAGTATCGGTTACCCTAAAAATTGGCTTGCTAAAAACAGCATCCAACAAATAAACAGAATATTGAGAATGAGTTACTTCATGCACCTTTATTTTCATCTGCTCATATAATTCCATAATTTCTTTGACTCGCTTGCTGTTTTCTTTGGCCTGATGGGCTATTGCTTGCAGAAAAAAAGCAATCCAGCCATTCCAATCCTGATTTTCTGAAATATCTCTTAGTCGCTGATAATATTCTTCCCTATTCGACTCAAGATACTCACTTAGGTAGAACATGGGTTGGGAAAGTTGTTTTTTCTGAAATAAAAACAGAGGAATCAAGATACGCCCAATACGACCATTGCCATCCTTGAAGGGGTGGATGAGTTCAAATTGTGCATGAACGACAGCAGTTTGCAATAGGAAATTACTATCATCGTAGCCCAAATATTTTTCCCAAGCTTGTAAAAAATCTAGTAAACGTAGAGGGTCAGGTGGAACAAAGGATGCTTCTTCAATGCTACAACCTGCCTTACCTATCCAATTCTGATCCACACGAAATTCACCGGGAGTTTTATTAGCCCCACGTACACTGTTAAGTAATATTTTATGGAGTTCCCGGATAAAACCTAAACGAATAGGATAAGTCTTCAAATATTCACTTGCTTGGTACAATGCCAAACGATAATTGGAAATTTCTTGAATATCTTTATATTTTTCACCTTCTTTGATTAGACCTGCCTCTTGCTCCAGTACCTCATCGACGGTAGCTTGCGTACCTTCAATCTTTGATGACAAAACTGCTTCTCTAGTTGTCAGTGGAGAGAGCATAACAGCTGGATTTGGGATGCCTTGCAACAAACCATCGTATCGAGCAAGTTCGGCGTTTGCGTCACCCACCAAGCCAAACAGCAATTGATAATCAAGATTATCCAGAGGTAGTGCATCAGGTATATAAGGTTTCATTGATTTCCCTCCTTTATCTTTCTCGTCCTCACACTGTTAATCAGTGTGGTTTTGCACCTATTAACCGCCAATCTCAAAACGTAAGTACTTTTTTTGTTATCATAGCCGGTTTCCAATTTGGATACATTCTGTAAAGTATATTCTAAATATCTTTGGTGAGCCTTTCAATCCCTTGGTAAATCATCTGCCAAAAAACTTCCTCACCTCTTCCCCATCATCAAAGTGAACCTTTTCCTTTCCGATGATTTGGTAATCTTCGTGGCCTTTACCCGCGATGACCACCAGATCCCCAGGCTTTGCCAGTGACAGAGCTTGGTGGATAGCCTTTCCACGATCCACTATGGCCTCCACACTGGACATTGTTTCTTTTTCGATTCCACGTAATATCTGGTCCACAATTTGTTGCGGGTCTTCCGTCCTGGGATTGTCCGAGGTGACAATGGCTGTATCGGATATATTCGCAGCTAACTTTCCCATGATGGGACGCTTTTTGGGGTCTCTATCCCCCCCGCATCCGAAAACGCAGATAAGCCTCCTCGGCTTTAACTCCCTTGCGGATTCTAAAATCTTTTCCAGGGAATCGGGGGTGTGCGCGTAATCCACAATCACGGAGATGTCTTCCGTGGCCTCTAACATTTGAAACCTGCCGGGAATTTTCGTAACCGCCTCCAGACCCTTTTTTATTTGTTCAGTTCGCAGCCCCAAGCACCGTGCTGCTACAAAAGAGCCCAGGGCATTATAAATATTGAATTCTCCTCCGAGCCGGAATTTTATCGGAACACTATCCTCATCGTCCACAATAGTAAATTGGCTTCCGGCAACCGACAACTTAATGTCAATTGCCATCACATCAGCAGATTTATTTATCCCGTAAGTAATTTGGGGCACCTCTGCCGCCTCCATAAATTCGTGGCTGAAAGGATCATCCACATTGATAATGGCTACAGGATTATTTTTTACTTTCTGGTTTTTCAATCGCCTGAAAAGTTCAAGCTTGACGTCCTTATATTCATCCAGGTCTTTGTGGAAGTCCAGATGATCCTGGGAAAAGTTGGTATAGATTACTGCATCGTACTCCGTCCCGAACTCGCGAAATAGAGATATGCCATGGGAAGTGGATTCCATGATGAAGGTGTCCACTCCCTTTTGGAGCATCTTCGAAGCAGATTGAAAAAAATCGGTGGAAAGCGGAGTGGTGTAGAGTCCGGGGGGAATATTATAAACATCGGATCTCGTCCCCATGGTTCCCACGATACCTGGGTTGAGGCCGGCAGAGGACAAGATGGTACGCAAAATAAAGTTAATGGTGGTCTTCCCGTTGGTACCGGTGACCCCAACAACCTTCATCTTATTTAATGGAAAATCGTAATACTTATTGGCCAGAACCGCCATGGCCTTGTTGGCGTTATCGGTGAGAATCCGTGGGCAAGAGATATCTGTTTCATGGGAGACGCCCTCTTCCATCAAAACGCATGCCGCCCCATTTTCTATGGCCTCCTGGATGTAAGCGTACCCGTTGGAAAGAATATAGGACTCCAGAAACTCTTCCCAATGCAGGCAGGCATAGATATTTCCGGGCTTTACTCTTTTGTAATCGAAGGTAATTCCCGTCACCTCTAAAGGACCAGAGAGGCCTTCCACACGCAAAGGAACCTCGTGGATTCCTTGAATTAGTTGTTGTAGTTCCATGGGGGAAAACCTAAAAAAGATATTTTAGATTTTAGATTGGAGGAATCTTTATTTTTTACCCGCTGGCTTCATAGACCCGTCAGGGCTGTGGAGCCAGTAAGTGTTTGATAACCTTATCGCCAAAAAAAGCTCAGTGGTAAAAACTGGAGGCAGAGCCTCCAGGCATGGGTTCCCAGGGAGACCCTGGGAACCAGAGGAACCGTAGCGCATCACAAGAAATCTTTTAACGACCGAACCAGCACACTAAAGGATACCAGGCTTACCTTGCCGCTTTCCTTGATCTGGTCTACGCGCTCTTTATAAGCCAAATAGGTTTTATCCTTTTCTTCCATGTAATTCTGAAAGCCATCATCAATGGATTCATTATGCCTTTTAAAATTGAGGACTTTGACCACTATCCGATTCTGGTAGTCTTTTAGCTCTTCGTAAAGGTTTTCCGAAGCCTTTTCTTCCCATTCATCCACGGAGTCAATTTCCTTAAGGTTCTCTTCCACCCAATCCAGATAGAGATAGTGATTCAGCTTGATATAGAGGTTACCGGTGTCGATAAAGTTATAATGCAATTCTTCCTTAATCTTCAATATTGCCAAGACATCTTTCAGGTAGGGAAGAACCACGTAGGTTTCCGCTAAATCCTTTGGTACATTATGAGCAACCAATTTTTGAACTTCACTATCCATACAACCTTTTTCAAGGGAGCATACGGTTTCTAAATGGTCAACCAGATTTTTCTTGAAGTTGACGATAACTCCCTGGTAGAGATTGATCAAATCAAAACTGATCCTGTCTTCCGACATATTCGTAAGCATCCATTCGGCAAGCTGAAAGAGCACCCCTTCCAAGTCGATTAACATTTGATGCTGGAGTTCTGAGCTAATGATGTTATCAAGTTTGTAAACACTGTCGCGAAAGTCACTTGCCTTCAGCATGCTCCCAATAATAATGTAAGCACGGGCAATCTCCCATGTTTCCTTGCCGGTTTTTTCTTCCATGACAAAAAAATAGGCGGCTCCTGTTTGGTTAACCATTTTGTTCGTAATTACACTGGAAATGATTTCCCTCCTCAGGCGATGTTCTTTAACATAAGTCGGATACTCACGATGGAATATATCCGGAAAATATCGATCCAGGTACTGTTCAACAAAAACCATATCCATCAATTTGGAATGAAGCAATTTTTGATAAACATACATCTTCGAGTACCCCAGGAGAACCGCCATAATAGGCCTGAGAATTTTCCCATACTTATTCCTCTGTTCCGTCAGCTCTTCCCTATTTGGGATGAATTCTTCCCTTCGGTCAAGAATTCCCAAAGCGGATAAACGATCAATCAAGTCTAAAAACGGCTCTACCTTTTTCTCACTTCTGATCTGATCCAGGGAGATCACTGCGCTTTGCAAATAATTATCTAACAGGACATGTTCCGCAACTTCGTCCGTTACCCGGACAAACAGTTCATTTCGTTCTTCTTGGGATTTTATTTCATCATTTTCCATCAATGTGCTCAGGAGGATTTTCAAGTTTACCTCGTGGTCGGACATATCCACGCCGCCAGAGTTGTCAATGGCATCCGTATTACAAATAACCCCATGCTTACTGGCTTCTATCCGGCCTAGTTGGGTAATTCCAAGATTCCCTCCCTCCCCAAGGACCTTCGCCCGAAGGTCTTTTGCGTTTACCCGAACCCTGTCATTGGAGCGATCTCCAACATCCGTATCCGATTCAAAGGTGGATTTTACATAAGTGCCTATACCGCCGTTCCATAAGAGGTCCACTTCCATGGTCAAAAGTGACTGGATCAGTTCCTCTCCATTGATCTCGCTTTTTTCGATGCCCAGCATCTCCTTGGCTTCCTTGGAAAGAACGATACCCTTTGAACTTCGTGGATAAACGCCTCCTCCTTTGCTGATCAGTTTGCTGGAATAGTCGGTCCACTTCAACCTCGGATTTTCAAAAAGCCGTTTCCTTTCATTCCAACTCTTTTCGGGATCAGGATTGGGATCCAGAAAAATGTGGATGTGGTTGAAGGCGGCCACCAGTTTGATTTTTTGGCTCAACAGCATTCCATTTCCAAAAACATCTCCCCCCATGTCTCCAATACCGGCCACACGGATGGACTCCTTTTGAATATCGATTCCCTTTTCACGAAAATGTCTTTTGACGCATTCCCAGGCCCCCCTGGCCGTGATACCCTCTTTTTTATGGTCATACCCTATGGCTCCGCCGGAGGCAAAGGCGTCGCCAAGCCAAAAGTGGTATTTTTCGGAAACCTCATTAGCTGCGTCGGAAAGCTTCGCTGTTCCTTTGTCCGCCGCCACAACCAGATAAGGGTCATGGTCGTCATAGGAAACCACTTTTGTAGGTGGAACGGTTTTTCCGGCTTTGATGTTGTCAGTGATATCCAGCAATCCGGAAATAAAAGTCTGGTACTGCTTTTTGATATAATTGTCTCTCTCCTTACCGCCTCCTAAATCCCGTTTTTTCAGCACGAAACCTCCCTTCGACCCGAAGGGAACGATAACGGTATTCTTCACCATCTGGGTCTTCATCAAACCAAGGACTTCGGTTCTAAAATCATCGTATCGGTCGCTCCATCGCAATCCTCCCCTGGCCACCTTTCCGCCTCGAAGATGTACCCCTTCCAGTTCCGGGCTGTGGACATAGATTTCATAAAGGGGCCTCGGGGAAGGCAGCTTGACCATGGAGAGGCAGTCGACTTTAAAGGAAATATAGTTGATGTCGGCTGATTTGTAAAAGTTTGTTCTCAACATATTTTTCATAATATCGAAAAGCCCTCTGAATATCTGGTCTTCCATGAGGCTGGATACCTGGGAAAGGGAGTTGTGGAACTCGCTCTCTCTGGCCTCCAACAGCTTCTCCCTGTCTTTGATGGAAGAAGTTTTAGCTTTAGGTTTGAACTTTGCTCCAAAATACACAAACATTTTTTTGGTAATATCCACGAACTTGATGAGGACGTCATCAATGGAGTTCGGGGAGTATGTAGAGTCAATTTGAAGAAGATAACTTTTCACTGCTCTAAATAGTTCAACGGCCTTCCAATTAAAACCGGCCCAAAGAACCAAATGATTCAATCGGTCATTGACCGTTTGCCCGGCCATGATTTTAGCCAAGATCTCAGAAACAAGGGACCTTTTCTCCAGAATATTTTCCAGGAACTCGTCGTCACCGGAAATCTTAAAAATATGGATGTAGGCCTTTTTCCCAGGTTTGATAGACAAAGCATGCACTTGCTCGGAAGTTACATACAACCCCATGTTTTGAGCCGTGGGGATGATAGTCATCAAGTCAATCTTCGTGTAGGAATAAAGTTTAATTTCTACTTCATTATGATTGGCGGGGAAGATATTGATACGGACCTTTTTATTTATTTCCAACTCCTCCAGGTAACGGACGTCATATACGGCATCTTTAACGTCGGTTATTTCCAAATAAAGCCCTTTAAAGGCCTTTTTGTATTTATTGTAAAGCGCAAAACCGGAGCGGTCTCCATGTTCCTGAACCAAGCTCCTGTTCAATTTGTCCCCCCAGGTGGTGATAATACTCTTGACACCCTTCTCCAATGCGGCTACATCCAAAGCCAACTTCTTCGCGTCTCTTGTATCGACAAAAAAGACTAAAACCGTGTTGGGAAGACAATCAATATTTTCCCACCTGGTGATGGGCTGTTTGAGTTTTTCTTTCAAAAGGTCTTTGATCCTTTCGCGTACCTCCCGGCTGTATTTACTTCTTGAGAAGATGATAAAGAAGGAAAGGTAGGAGTCCTGGCGGTCATTTTTTATAAAAATTTCCGCGCTTTCGTCACTTTGAACGGAAAGGATCAGCTCTATGAGTTTACAAAGGCCAGGCAGGTCCAGATAAAATATCTCCCGTTTGGGGAGTTGATTGAAAATGGTAAAGAATTCTCTTCTGTAGTAAGAAGAGGTTTTTTCCGAGCCCGTTCCCAGGAGTTTTTTAATTTTTTCCCGGAGGATCGGTACATTGGATGATTTTTGGAGCATTCCGCCCCTGGAAAAACGTCCAAACAGAAGGGTTTTGGATGCCGTTTCTCCTTTATCGTTGAAATTTTCGATGGCGATGGCGTCAATAGGATCGAAATGGTATAAAACGTTGGAGCAGGTATTAAAGAAATCGACGGTGATGGGCGCCGCATTGGCCAGAGATTTTTTGAGCCTTTCTTCCACCTCGGCCACTTGGCCGGGGAAAATCGTGTCCATAAGCGGCAGATCCCGGAAAACTCCTAATTGAAGAGACTCATCCGGAACCAGATCAACCTTTTTGCCCTTCTTTGTTGTTGCATAATTTCGGATACCCATAAAAATGAAGTTTTCTTCAATTAACCATTTCAGGAAATGGAGATGTTCTTCTTTTTCTTTTGCGGTTTCCAGTTTGCCTGGAGATTTTTGCGACTGCTTTTCGGTGATTAAATTTTCCACCGTGCCCAGCATTTTTCCGAAATCATTAATGGCTAAAAAGAGCGCTGTTAATACACTCTTTATTTCAAGCTCCATGCTCAGACGGTTATTCTCATTAACAACCTTTTCCATAAATATGTTAATAAAAACATCCTTTTCAGTCTTTTGGGGAGTTTCATAAATGTCCACGACTTTGTTCTGCTTTCGTGAGACGGGGAGAACAGGATGGATAGCGTTAAAAATATGGAACCCTTTTTTCTTCAGATATTTCCAGATACTCTCAAAGATGAAGGGTGCGTCTTTGGTATGGACCTGGATGACGGTGGTTTCCACTTCCAGGTGCCCGGCAATTTCCTCATATGCAGGTTCATCCGAGGGGTTGAAAATCTTTATAGAGGCAGGTTGTAAATCCGGGTGGCTGGTATCCAGGGCCTGGAGATCCTGGATGAAAAACTGTTGGTAATTCAAAATCAATTGATAGAGGTTCTCCGGTCCCATTCCTTTGACGAAGTGGTAGTCTGTAAAAGAGCTGACTATATGCCCGGAAAAAGCCAGAAGGTTTTTTCTTTCCGAGCCTGAATGGCGTTTCTCTATGAGGGACCTGACTTCTTCGTATTTTTCTCCTCTAAACTCTAGCAAAGATTTTTCTTTTTCATCTTTGATTTCCACCTTTTCCATAAGCTTCTCCAATATAGGTTGTAAGCAATTGTTGAGAATCTACTGCGGAAAATCCGGTGCTTGATGTTTCATATTATGAACCTGAGTGCTTAAAGTATTTATCTTCATCGGCCATTATTATATAGTGTGGCGTTCGCTCAAGAAAGTCATAATGAGTTTATGCAGTTGAATAATGCTCGTGAAAACACCAACTTATTTTTAAGCGTAAGCAAACTAAGAGTTAGTGAAAAGATAAAAACCTTATTTACCACTGAATTGCACTGAGTGGTGCAATGGCAACTAACATACCGTGGAAACAAGCCGAAAGACACGGTATGATTAAACGTTATTTTTTTCCACCCAACCTCTCGTTCCCAGGGTCCTCCCTGGAATGTGAAGTCACGAGGCTCCGCCTCGTACATTAAAAAAGCTTCCATTTATCATGAACCTTACAGAACTCGGACTCAACAAAACCACCCTGGTGAGGCTGGCCTTCATCCTCATCGTCATCCTCGGCATCTACTCTTACGAGACCCTGCCTAAATATATGGACCCGGACCTGAATTTCAATCAGGCCTTCATCACCACCATCCATAAAAACCTTGCGGCGGAAGATGTGGAAAAGTTCATCACCACACCCATTGAAGATCAAATCCGTCACCTTCCGGGGATCAAAAAATGCTTTTCCACATCCTCCTCCAATCTTTCCAGCGTCATCATTGAATTTGATGACGACATCCGGGATATGAACCCCGTGATTCAGGACCTCAGGAATGAGGTGGATAAAATCGATAGCTTCCCGGAGGATACCGAAAGGCCCATCATTGACGATCTCGATACCGCCTTCTTTCCTATCTGTCTTGTTGCCGTTGGTGGGAAACTTACCACCGACCAACTGTTCCAAACCGGAGAACAACTCGCGGAGGAACTTGAAGATATAGCAGGGATTTCAGAAGTTTCCATACGCGGTTTTCGAGAGAGGGAGATCTACATCAATGTGGACCCCCGAAAGATGGAATCTTACGGCATTACCTTGTCCGAGGTGGCCACAGAGGTGAACCGAAGGAACCAAAACACCAAGGCGGGCCATATCGATATGGATGAACAAAAGATCAATATCCGGCTCATGGGGAAGTATACCGAGGCGCAAGATTTCGAAAACCTTATTTTTCTCAACAAGGCCTCAGGGGGTGTGATTCTCCTCCGCGATTTCGCCTCCGTGGAAACGGGACATGAGGACGCCATCTCTCTTACCAAGCTCAACGGCAAGCCTGCCGTCTTGCTTCAGGTGAAGAGAAAAAAACAGATCAACGTCATGGAGACCGTCCAAATCATCAAGGCACAACTGGAGGAAACGAAAAGAAAAAGCTCCCAACCCCTGGAGTTGACCCTCTTTAATGACACCTCCCTGGAAATCAAGCAGAGAATAAGCGTGTTGCAGAAAAACGCAATCCTGGGGATGATCATGGTCTTTGCTTCCCTCTCCTTTTTTCTAGGGAAGCGACAGGCACTCTTCGCCTTTGTGGGCATCCCCATCTGTTTTTTCCTGTCCTTCATTTTTATGAAGATTTTCGAGCTTTCCATTGATGGGGTCTCCCTCTTCGCCCTCATCATCGTATTGGGAATGATTGTAGATGACGCCATCATCGTGCTGGAAAATATTCACCGGCATCTGGAAAAGGGGATGGACAAACGTGAGGCCATCATCCAGGGAACCCGCGAGGTAAAGTGGCCCATCACCTCCGCTGTGCTCACCTCCATGGCCGCCTTCGCGCCTTTATTCATCGTCACCGGCATCATGGGGAAATTTTTGGGAATCATCCCCAAGGTTATCATCTTTGCCCTTTCGGCCTCTTTATTCGAAGTCCTCTTCATGATGCCCTCCCATCTGCTGGAATTTGCCAAAGTCTCTCCCAGAAAATTATCGGATGACGGGAGCAAGGAACAAGAGTTTCACCGCAAAATCAAGATTCTGGACAAGGTCAAAAAAAAATATTTGAAGCTCCTGAAGTTTTGCCTCCGAAGACGATATAAGGTATTTTTCGTATTTGTGGTTTTTCTGGGGCTCAGTTTCGCCGCCGTTCCCAGAATCGGGGTGGTGCTCTTTCCAGCCCACGACGCCTTTCCCAGGTACGATATAAAAATCTGGTTTCCCAGCGGAACCAGGATCGACAAGACCCTGGAAAAGCTGGAGACCATAAACTCCCTTTTGAAAAAACGGCTTGGAGAAGATGTTGATTCCCTCATTTCTGTGGCGGGGTTCGCGGAGGTGGAATACAAGTTGATCCGACTGGAACATGTGGGGACCATCAATGTTCTGCTCAAACGAGAGAAGGAAAGGAGCCGATCCATTGTGGAGCTCACCAATATCACCAGAGAGATCCTGAAAGGAATAGATGGTATTGAAGAATTCCGGGTGGACCGCTTGAAGGAAGGTCCCCCCACTGGACCTCCGGTGGAGTTTAGGATCAGGGGAAAAAGCTGGGATACCCTGGAGGAAGTTTCAAACCTTTTCCAGGAAGAGTTGAAAAAAACGCCAGGCGCCATGGATATCCGTAGCGATTACCGAAAGAATATGAAGGAGATCCAGGTAACGCTTAAACAGATAGAGGCCAAAAGATATGGGATCACCCAGAAAGAGCTTTCGCAAACGCTGAGGACCGCATTCCATGGGTTAAAAGCCACGGTCTATCATGAAGAGGACGAGGAGATAGATGTCTTTGTGCGGTTGGCGGAAGGCTACCGAAAAGATTTCAGTTCCATCCTGGACCTGAGCATCACCGCAGCAGATGGACGCCTCGTCCCCTTAAAAGAGGTTGCTGCCATCGAGATCAAACCCACCCTTATCCATCTAAAACATTTTGACAGGAAAAGGGCCATCACCATCACCTCGGAGATCCAGCACGAAACCACCACCTCCATCAGGGTCAATGAACACCTGGAAAAATTCGTGGAGGAGAAAATCCGTCCCCGTTTTCCGGAGGTTTCCCTTAAGTTCGGGGGAGAGTACGATGAGACCCAAAAATCCATCCGGGAGGTGGCCATGTCCTTTGGTCTGGCCCTCTTCCTCATCTTCATCATCCTCGCCACCCAATTCAACTCCTTCATCCAACCGCTCATCGTTATGCTGGCCATTCCCTTCGGGACCGTGGGCGTGGTGGTGGGTTTGATCGTAAGCGGGAGTTACTTCACCTTCGCCGCTATGATCGGCATCGTGGGCCTGGCGGGAGTCATTGTGAATGACTCCATCGTCCTCATCTCCTTTGTGAACGATTTGAGAAAAAAGGGCGGGACAAGAAAACCTTTTTACCCCATGATGAAGGCGTCGCTGGTCCGATTCCGGCCCATCATCCTCACCTCGGTGACTACCATTTTAGGCATGCTTCCCATGGCCTTGGGCCTTGGCGGAAAATCTCCCTTGTGGTCTCCCCTGGCCAACGCCTTTGTGTGGGGAATATCTTTTTCCACCACCCTGCTTCTGATTCTTGTTCCCTGCGCTTACTTGATGGTGGAGGATGGGAAGAGGTGGCTTGGGGGGGGAGAGATGAGTAACAAGTGACGGGTGACGGGTTACACGTTGCGGGTATGAAGAAAGCAGTAGGGCACTTCCAGGAACTATTTTTTCCTGTGTTTTTTTAGGTTTTCGGAAATTTGATCCTCAGTTTTCCGAAAGCAGCCTAAAATTTTCTTGCTACTAACGTATTTAGTGGCACTCTTAGGTGCTCATTATCCTTATTTATACTTATCACCGTTCATATTTCTGTTTCTTCCCACCGCTTTTAAGCAGTGGCTGCTAAATTCAACCTTTTGATTTGCTCATATCGAAAAAGGTTGTATACCAGGTTCATCATACCTACCGACGCCTTTGTCCGTTTTAATCCTAGGGCACTTCCAAAAACTCGCTTTTTTTAAGAAACCTACCACTAATTCCCTTAATAAAGGGGGTTAGGGGGATGTAAAGAGAGCTTTTGGAAGTGCCCCTATATACCTTAGACAGGAACCTTTCATGCTATTCTCCATAAAATCAAAAATATGCTCCACTCTTACCCTAATCTTCGATTTTTCACGGTTAACTGCTTTTTGAGTATCCGTTAATGGCTTATTTCGGTACCCCTTTTCATGAACCTGGCTTTTTATCTTCTTAGACTTTAATTTCTCTTCTATTTCCTCACTCCTATAAGCCCTGTCTGCGTAAAGCTCTTTATCTCCTTCATCCAATAGCACTTCTATCGTCTGAAAATCATGAACACTGGCGGCTATGACCGTGTAGCTTTGGATCAGCTTCGTTTTCTTATCCGCCTTTACATGGTTCTTATACCCATAATGAGTCTCTTGGTTTTTCTTGGTCCACCTGGCATCGGTATCTTTCTGGCTCAACTTATTGGGCTTATCCTTCCATTCAGGAGGAACTTGGCCTTCCTTAATTTGCTTGTTTTCATCCCTACTGTTTCTTTGACGGGGCACATCAACAAAAGAAGCATCAACAATACTCCCCTCTTTGCCCATGATTCCCTTCTCTTTCAAAGCAAGGTCAAAGCGTTCAAAAAGCAAGCCCGTAGCCCCAGCTTCGGTTAACCTCTATCGAAAGCTCCAAATAGTATTCTGACCAGGAACATCATCGCATATACCAATACCCAAAAACGTTTGAAAAGATATCCGATCTTTTATCTGATATTCGGTTTGTTCGTCTGATAAGTTATAATACCTTTGCAAAACTAAAATTTTAAACATCATCAAACGATCATTAAGGAAGAGATCCACCAACCCCTTTAACCGCCTTAGAGAAAACGGCTTCTATGGAAGGACGAAAAATATCCCACGCTATTACCTTATTCAGTTTTCCTAATGGGTTGGATCGCTTTTTTAGATCTGCCTGACGAAATTCATAATCAAAAAACCCTCTCGCCTTTTTCCCTCTTGCTTTAGCCATAATATAACTCCACTGATTTAATATTATTCTTAATATGGAATTATATTATAGGAGTATGCTATTTCAAGCAAAAATAACTGCGTAAGCCAATTTATAGAGAGTTTCTGGAAGTGCCCTACTGTCCTTATTTATGAAGAGTTGCGTAACCATCCGCAATCTGTCATTGACAAAGTCTATGAGTTTCTCGGTGTAAGGTCGGAAATATATCCACCAGACATAGATAAAAAGGTCTTGAAAGGGATCAACAGGAAAGAAATCAACGATGCCTACTGTATCTCAGAAACTGAATACAGAAAAATACTCTCCATCCGCAAGGAAGATCATTGCAACAAAGAAACCCGTGCCCTTGATGAATGGATGCCTCTCTTCAGCAGGGAGGAGGTCCGAAGACTTGAGGAATTCTACAGGGATGATACAGGCAGACTTAAAGAGCTTTTGAACATGGAATTGTCCTGTTGGAGTTAACCCATTAGACCATTCCCAAGTTGCAGGTGGCAGGTGACCCCAACGCCCTGAAAACAAAGAAGCCCCGGGAGGTTAATCCCGGGGCTTCTTCTAAAGGGATGAAAATTCATCCTTCTTCGTTAAAAATCAAACCTCTTAGCTCTTTGACTCGTGACGCAAGCCTGACCATTTCTTCCGAAGGAATCTCGCGGATTACATCGCCAGTTTCTTTGTTGATAACCTTAACGATGACATCTTTGGTTTGGCTGTCTACTTCGAATCGGACTTGGCTGCTCATTACTGCCGCTGTTTCATTGGATTTTTGAACAGCTTTTTCCAGAGGCATGGTGTTTTTTTTCTCTTCACTTTCCTTCACCTTTTTTGCCTCGACTACTTTGTTTACAGCTTGTTGAGAAATGGACTTAGCCTGCTCGGTCTCATAGCCTTGCGGAGGTTTGACAGCGTCTCTTAACGCTACTCCTTGCGGTATCATTGTATTACCTCCTGATTAATATTGTCGGCGGAGGGGACAACCCCCTCCGCTCAACAATTCTTAGCTTGAGACTAATTAACCGAGTAGCTGTAGCACTGCTTGCGGCAAGATATTCGCTTGAGCCAGCATGGCTGTGGCAGCCTGTACCAGGATCTGGTTCTTGGTGAAGCTGGCCATTTCAGTCGCGAAGTCAACGTCCTCGATCTGAGATTTTGCAGCCGCATAGTTTTCCGAGGTGATACCTAAGTGGTCAAAAGCAAACCGAAGTCTGTTTTGCACGGCGCCCAGACTACCCCTGGAGCTTACCACGGTTTGGATGGCAGAGTTCAAGGTAGCAAGGGAGTTAATAGCATCGGTGGAGCTGGACACGTTCAGGCTATCCAATCCAAGTCCGGCTGAGTCCACATCACCTACGTTTGCTTCGGTGTTCAGGTTTATTTGAGCGGTTGTCGAATCTGCAGTCAAGCCGATCTGTAAAAGTACCGTGCTAGATGCGCTAGAGGCCAGGGCACCATTCAAAAGGAACTGTCCATTAAATTCCGCAACGTCAGACAGACGCTGGATTTCAGTCCGAAGCGAAGAAAACTCGTTCTGGATTGTAGTCCTCTCGGTGCTTCCAACCGTTGCACTGGAACTCTGCATGGCAAGGTCTTTCATACGGCTCATGATATCCATTTGGATCTTCAAACCACCGTCTGCCACCTGAACCATGTTGATACCGTCGTTGATGTTCCTTTGGGCCTGTTGGAAACCGTTGATGTCAACTTTCAAGGAACTGGCGATAGCCAATCCGGCAGCATCTTCTGCCGCTTCAGTAATTCTTAAGCCGGATGAAAGTTTTTTAAGGGATTTTTCCAGATTGCCGTTAACTTTTGCCAGATTTCTGCTGGCGAACATCGCGGTAATATTAGTGTTAATTTGTAAACCCATGATTAATCCTCCTTGAAAAAGACTTTATTTGAAAAGTCTTCCGGGCTTCCTTGCCCGATATTAAAAAAAAACCTGAAACTTTTTTGAAAGGCGGGTTTTTAATGACCGCCAAAAACTGCTACTTCTTTTTCACCTCCTTTTCCTGTTTAAGATTAAATAATTAACTCTCTTTTGAACTCTTGTTACACTTATCGGAGCGATGAAAATACAACATTAGCTTTTTTTTGAAAAAATTGCCGTGAACCCGTGAACGGATACCGCCATTTTATATAGAACAATTTCCATATATAATGGATGCCATGAAAATTCCTCGGCACAACAGCTCCTTCTTGCTTATTTTCCTCTTCCTCCTGGCCCTCTTTTGGGGGAGCCACAGGGAAGAGTGTTGGGCCGAAAACCCCAGGGTGGAAGCTAAACTGGAGCAACCAAAGATCGAAATCCAACCTGGTTCTGCCACCGGCTTCACCATCCGGGTAATAGTCCCCAAGGAACATCATGCTTATCTGGACCGAGGAGACAAGGGCTTTTTTATTCCCATTGAGTTCGACTTTGCCGAGCTAACGGCTGGCGGTTATCAGGTGAAAACCGTAAAAAAGCCGGAAGGGGAGCGTGAAGATAAGCTGGAGGCCACGGTCCTCCGGGGGGAAGGAGTGTTTGAGTTTCAGTTGGAAGCCGTTTCTTCCTCTCCGCCAGGTAAGACCTACCAGGTAGACCTCCGGTCCCAAATCTGCAACGACATCACTAATATCTGTTATCCCCCGGACTCCACCTCCATTTCCCTGCCCGTCCATTTCGGCGTAAAAGAAGAAAAGGCTCCTGCGCCGGCGCCTAAAACTTCGGCAACAGTTTCCAGTCCACCGCCAGTGGAAATCCCAAGCCAGGACGGGGAGGGGCTCACCGGCTGGCTATTGGCCAAATACCGCGAATATTCGAAGAACATCCTCATTGCTTTTGTGTTTATGATACTTGCCGGAATTTTATCTGCGGCCACTCCGTGCGTTTATCCCATGCTTCCCATAACCTCCGCCATCCTCATGCAGAGGGGAGGAGGATCCAAGGAAGAAGGGGTAAGGCACTCCATGCTCTATTTTGTGGGAATCATCCTCGTTTACATGGCCATGGGCTATGCCGCAGGCATGACTGGAGGCGCTTTGAGCATGATCATGCGAAGCGCTACGGTGAATCTTCTTTTCGCCCTCTTTTTCGCTCTCTTCGCCCTTTCCATGCTGGGTTTCTACGACTTTTCCTTTGGTGAGGATTTCACGGCCAAACTGGATAGTTCCGTGAGCAAGAAAGCCGGATATTCCGGGACGCTTCTCATGGGAGTGGTGGCCGGCTTGGTGGTTTCCCCATGCGTAGGGCCTGTGGTTTTTGCCCTTCTTTTGCAGGTGGCGGATCGGATCGCCGAGCTAAGTTCGCAAATGTTGGCCGCTGGACAGGAACCGTCTCTCATTCAAAAATCTCTCATTGCGGGAAGGGGAGGGATTCTTATGGGCGGATTCGGGATAGGGATCGGCATTCCTTTTCTTCTGGTGGGACTCTACAGCAACAAGATGCCCAGGGCCGGAACCTGGATGGTCTATGTAAAATATCTCCTGGGACTGGTCATTCTCTATTTTGCCTTCCTTTATTATATGAAGGGAATGGGGGTGGCGAGGGTAAAACCGGAGGCGGCTTACGGGATTCTGGTGGGCCTGGTCTCCATCTTTGCATCTGTTTATTTGGGGCTGTTCAAATCGTGGAGTGAGGAAACCACCACCAACGAAAAGCTGAAAAAGGCGTGCGCGGTGATTTTGGTCCTCTTCGGGGTCTATTTCTTTTACAGCGGACTGTCCCGATCAGGACTTCTCCTGGGGGTGAATCAGGCTGGGCATGAGGGTGGAGCAGGCCGGACTGTTGGGGGAGAGGAGATGGAAATCCACGGAAACCTGGCCTGGCATCGCGATTTTGAAAAGGCGAAGGCGGTGGCGGCAAAGGAAAATCGGCCCATTTTCCTCGATTTTTACGCGGACTGGTGTGCCAACTGCATTGAGTTTCAGAAACTTTCTCTGAGTAATGAGGAGTTGAACCAGGCGTTACAGAAAGCGGTGCTCATGAAGATTTATGACACGGACCCAATCTTCAAGACCTTCCAGGAAGACCCTAAATACCCGGAACTAAAGACGGGCCTGCCCTTTTTTGCAATTCTGAAATCGAATGGTGAATTCTTCTGGAAGGGAACGCAATACGATGCCGTAAAGACCATGAAAAGAATGATTGAGTCGGCGTTTTAAAAAGGTGGGGAAAAACGGTTTGAAAACTCACCCAGCCTGCGGTGAAGTGACGATCATGCGGTATTCACCCTTGAACCACTCCCTCTTCAGCAGCATGTCTTCGAAAATACCCATCTTGGTCTCTTCCAAAAGGTTGAAAAAGTCCTTGTCGTAGGTGACCCTGCCAAAGTCGATGGTGGTGAAATATTTCAATTTCGGCTTGACGAATTCCATTAAGCGAGACCGTTTCTGAAACATGGTCTGAAGGAAAATCACTTTCCCCTCCGGTTTGAGCCAGCTTTTGACCCGATCCAAAACCAGTTGCTGATCTTCAAAAAGCATGAAGCTCATGCTGAACATAATAAAATCGAAATACTCTTTCTCCGGGGGCTCGTATGCCTCAACGGGTTTAAAAAAAGTTTCAATATTGTTCTCAAGGTGGTAAGTCCGAATAAGCCGATCACAATGGTCCAGATAACTCTTGTTGATATCGATCCCAGTTATCTTCAGGTCTTTGTTTTTAATAAGGTGATGGTAACTTTTCGTCATTACGCCATTACCGATTCCCACGTCCAGAATCTGGGAATTTTCCGGAAAATAGCTAAGGCAATTCCTGTAGCAGATGTCGGTCACATCATCAATGATCAGTTTGTAGAGTTGGTTTTTCATGATCCAATTTCAACGAAGGTATAGCAAGGAATAGTCGATTACGTACCTCAAGGTTTTTCAGTATACTATATTTACCAGAGCATTTTAAAGAAAAAACGTTCCGTGGCTGTTTTTTCACCTTTAGCCGCTTTCATTCCGAGATATAAGCTCCCAAAGTTTTCCACTGATCATCCATGAACAAAAAAATCCAGGAAATTTTGAACAATATTCCAGCTTTGCCGGGAATTTATGTCATGAAAGACGGCAAAGGAAGGCCCATTTACATCGGCAAGGCCAAATCTCTGAAAAGCAGGGTGGCCTCTTATTTTCAGGAATCCGCTGTTCATGCTCTAAGAACCGTTGCCATGGTGGCAAAAATCAAGGATCTGGATTTTGTGCTGACCAAGACCGAGGTAGAGGCTCTCATCCTTGAAAGTAACTTCGTAAAAAAATATCAGCCCAGATACAATGTTCTCCTCAAAGACGACAAACATTACCCCTACCTTCGACTCACCACCAACGAAAATTTCCCAAGGTTGGAAATTGTCCGGAAAATAAAAAAGGGCGGTGGAACCTATTTTGGCCCGTATGCCTTGGCGGGTGAGGTAAGGAAGACCCTCCGGTTGATTTACAAAATCTTTCCTCTTCGCCAAAGCAAAGATCCCTTGGACGGCTCCAAAAAAAGACGGCCTTGCCTGAACCACCAGATGGAACGATGCCTGGGTCCTTGCGCCGGCTTAGTTAGCAAAGAAGAGTACGGGAAAGTGGTCCAGGAGGTGGTGCTCTTTTTAAAAGGGAAAAAGAACGACCTGCTGGATTTCATGAAAAAAGAGATGGAGGAAGCCTCTCACAAGTTGGAATTTGAAAAAGCGGCGAGCATTAGGGACCAGGTTTCAGCCATCCGAAACGTGGTGGAATCGCGAATGGCCGTTTCTCCCAATTTGGAGAATGCAGACGTTTTGGGCTATTTCAAGGAAAATCGACTGGCAAGAATGCAGGTCCTTTCCATACGAGGATGGAAAATGATGGCTCAGAGAAGCTATTCATTGAACTACGCCGATCAAGAGGAGGGGGAAGAGATCCTGTCTTCCTTCATAAAGCAATATTACGAACACGCTATTTTCATCCCCCCGGAAATCGTCATTGGAGAAACTATCCCGGATAAAGAACTCATTGAAACATGGCTCACCGCAAAAAAAAGGAAAAAAGTCACCATCAACATTCCCATGAAAGGCAAAAAACGGTTTTTGCTACGCATGGCGGAAGAAAACGCCAAGGTGTCCTTTTTTAAGATCATCAACGGAGAAGAACGGGAAAAAAACAGGCTCCAGGAGTTACAGCAACTTTTTTCATTGAAGAAGCTTCCCCGGCATATCGAGGCATTCGACATCTCCACCACCTTTGGGGTATCCGCCGTGGGGGGAATGGTCTGCTTTGTAGACGGAAAGCCGGATAAAAATCGATACAGGCGTTTTCACATTAAAGAGGTGGAGGGAATCGATGATTATGCCATGATGGATGAAACCTTGACCAGGCATTATGGAAGGA
>JAJDAS010000616.1 GCA_029261755.1 Nitrospinia bacterium | reverse complement strand
AAATTAACGGCCCCGATATATGAAAAGTTTTCAGGAAATTTGTTTGAGCAAACAATGTACATTGGTCTTACTGTATTAGCAGTTATTGGTATTTCATTTTGGGACAAAGAGAATCGTAAATATTTATACTTATGGTATTTCTTGTTTTTCTCAACCATTCTTATTTCTCTTGGCCCTGTTTTGCATGTTCTTGGGAATTTTAAGTTTAATTTTTTAGGGCATGACTTTAGTATCCGGTTACCATACTATTATCTTTACAAGTTGCCGATAATTAGTGGCTTTAGGGTTCCCTCACGAATTAATGTTTTAACTATGCTATCTGCTTCTGTTATTTTTGGATATGGACTTAAATACTTAACCATTAGATTAAATGAAAAAAAAGCTTTCTTGTCGCGCAGGAAGTTGTTATTATCTCTAATTGGTTTACTTGTTATTTTGGAGTCTTTAGCCCTTCCTATTACTGTAAAAAGCGCTAAAGTGCCTAGCTTTTATGAAAATATGGGACATGAAAAAGGTGACTTTTCTGTGTTAGATATTCCATTAAACTGTAATATACAAAAATACATGTATTACCAAACCATACACAAGCATAATTTAATTGTCGGGCATATTCCCAGGGGCAATGTATTTTTTGATTCTTTTGGAGATAATGTACCCACATTGAAATACTTCAAGAATCCAGATCTACTAAACTATTCATCTTGTACTGGTGAAACTAAGTACTCAGCAAAATATTTGTGGGATTATTTTAACATCAAATATATAGTCATACATAAACCTTACATTGCTCCTGATGGAATTGAACCCCTAAAAAAATATACAAAGGCTTGTTTTCCTGCTGAACACGTTTATTCCGATGATTACTTTGAAGTTTACCGTAGAAAAGAACTTTTATCGCAAGACGTTGAGTTGAAATTTAAATACTTTTTATTTTATGGATGGAGCATCCCTGAAGAAACTGACCTTGGTACTGCCTATTGGTCTAACGCGGAAAGATCTATCATAGGTATACTACCCCCTGTATATGGCGCTCCATTTTTGCTTAACTTTCAAATGCATCCTTTTTTCCAAAAACCAAAAATACAAACAATATCTTTTAGGTATAATAACCATGAAATTGGTAACCTTACGTTGAAAGAGGGAATTAATAACTATCAATTGGTTATTCCCGGAAATATATCAAGGAACGGTATCAACACTTTAGAACTATCTTATAATATTACTGGCGTTCCTTTTGAAACAACCAAAGGTCAAAATAAAGATAAACGGAATTTGTCGGTCAGGCTCTTTAATTTGAACGCAGAAACCATTTCACGGTAATGTAATATTTTTGTGTGAATTGTAAGGAGAGTAGAATAAAAGCGCATTCACCTTTATATTGGTTTTTTAAAGCCTTAATTTTAATAACCCTTAAAAGGAGGAATGCGCTATGTTGGAAGTAAAAGTTAATCTACCAGAGGGTAAGGAATTTATCAAGGAAATTGCTGATACGCCTGGAAAGCTATTTGATTTTGTTCGATATAACGTGCGGGAATCCGTATCGAACTATACTGATCCCTTGATGGACACCGAGTTGAGCTTGTTTTTGGGGAGGGAGCGTTATAAAAGGAGTCAAGGATCAAAGGGCAACTATAGAAATTGGAGTTATTTTCGTTCTTATACGCTTAAAGGCATAGGAGAGGTAAAGGTCAAAGTCCCTTGGGACCGTATGGGAGAGTTCCCGAATTCGATTATTCCCCGCAGCCGCCAATATGAAGATAATATTCGTGAAGACTTGAGCTTAATGTACTTAAGCGGCGTAAGCATGCGTACCTTAAGCATGATAAGCAAGCGACTTGTAGGCAGGGTCCTTTCCCATAATGAGGTAAGCCGTGCCAACCATGCCCTAACCGAAGGTATTGAGAATTGGAGGAACCGTGATTTATCCAAAGAAGGGATAAAATACCTTTTATCGGACGGGATTCTATTCTCCATGCGGGTTTCCGGTAGTATTTAAAAAGGTTCCAGTTCTGGTGGCGATTGGGGTAATACAAAGCAACCAGAAGGTGGTGTTAGCGCTTCAATCCAGAGATAAGGAATCGGCCACCTGCTGGAGAGAATTCATTAAAGACCTTAAAAAACGAAGTTTGGACGGTTCCAAAGGTTACTTTCGGGATTATGGATGGCCTACCGGGACTGAAGAAGGTATTTAAGGGAAAGCTCCCTAACTCCAAGAGCCAAAGATGCCAGGTCCATGTGGCAAGCAATGTTCTTACAAAGGTTACCAGAAAGGATAAAAAGGCCGTAGCAGATGATATGCGCTCCATCTTCTACGCTTCCTCCAAGGCTAAGGCAAATGAGTTTTATGAGCAGTTTAAAGGACAAGTGGGAAAAAGATTATCCCTCAGCCTTAAAGTCCCTGGAGAACTCACTTGAATCGTGCCTGACCTTCTTCTCCTTTCCTGAAGAAGAGTGGATATCTCTAAGAACAACAAATATTATAGAAAAGGTTGAATAAAGAGTTTAAAAGAAGAACAAAACCTATGGAGATTTTAGCGGGAGAAAACTGCTGCTATAAGTTGTAAGCCTTTATCTCATTAAGAATGGAACTGGCATGCAAAGCAAACCCTGTTGAAAAGGTGAATGATACTCTTCCCTTCTTCAAAAAATTGAAGGAAAAAGAATTTACACAAAATTCTTGACACTGCCTTCAATTGATTCGTCAATTTTTATGTTCTCAATTTTCATGAGAACATAATGTAATAAGAGTATCAAAAAATCTAATGTGTGATTTGTCATGCACTTTCTCCTGATACGTTGAATAATTACATTCTGGATTTGGCTGCGCTGTGTGGGAGTAATTTCCCTTTTATCTTTTGCATTTAAACCTGGCTTATAAATACGGCCAGGTAATGATTTGCTTAAGAGCCTCTTGCAGAGATAAAATAAATAGTGACCTGAGTGCCATATGTTGTATGCGGCCCCATCAAGAGCCCCAACATATGGCCCATCGTAGCTTTTGCAATTTACTCTGCAAGCGGCTCTTAAATATTAACAATTCAAAATTTAATATCACTTTATGATTTCAGTAACGAGAGATAAAGACGAATCAAACAAAGGCCTTCATTCGATTTTAGGTAATCCGGTTATCTATTCCTTATTTGGACGATTGTTGGGAATGCATAATAAATACAGGATGTATGTTGATAAATTTATTCAGCCCAATGCAAATATAAGGATACTTGACATCGGCTGTGGAACAGCGGAAATCTTAAATTTTCTGCCTTCAACAATTTACTATGCCGGTTACGATATTAACCCGGCTTATATCCAATACGATAGAAAGAAATACGGGCATAAAGCTGATTTTTATAACACCCGTGTAAATGATATGGCGTTAAAAGATCACGAATTATTTGATGTTGTGTTGGCAGATGGGTTGTTGCACCATATTAATGATATTGAAGCAGAAAAATTATTTACGATCGGATATCGGGCATTAAAAAGCAAAGGATTTATGCTGACGATTGATCCGGTATTAATTAAAGGTCAGAATTATTTAACACGATTTATTTGTGCTGTTGACAGAGGGCGACATGTCAGGTCTCCGGAAGAATACAAAAAAATTGCATTAACCAGTTTTCACCAGGTTGAGATCAATATTATTGACGGCGGTAGATATTTTCAGCAATCCGGCTGCATTCTTAAATGCCTGAAGGATTAACTAAAAAATTCATTATTCGGACATATACAGTCTGATGTCAAAAATTAAGGATTAGACAATCGAGCCTTTTGCAGAAACACTGGGTTATTAAATGGTGCAATAAAAATTATGAAATATTAGGCTTTATAGATGACACCCATGATCATCACGAAAGAATTATAAATGACATACCGGTTTTATCCTTGATGAAGCCTATTATCGAGTTCCTTTTTCAAAAATCGTTGGTGCGGTAAAGGAGTTTTCTTTTCAGTTGTCCCTCTTTCCCTGGCAGGGCTTTTAGCCACTTGCAATTTACGGGATATATTGTGGGCTAAAATAGCGGCAATTAAATATAATTGATTTCCCCTTAATGTTTTTACAGCGTTAACTTTTTACTATTTGATAAGAAAATAAGAAATCCATCGTGAGAGATATTTATGCGCATTTTATTGAGCCTGGTTCCAAACTTTTTAAAGACCATCAATCCCTATAAATTTTCTGTCGACCTTGGGCTTGGATATTTGGCTTCTTCTCTCCGTGCCAAGCACTTTGAAAGTGTGGAATTGTTCCTTGACCAGAACATAGATATCCATTCATTTTTGAAAAAACTGGAAAATTTCAAACCCGATGTCATTGGATTTAAAGTTTTTTCCCTTGATATAATCAACCTCAATAGACTTTTGCAAGAAATAAAAAAAAATAAAGGGTTGAGCCACATCCCTATTGTTGTTGGAGGTGCATCCCCAACGGGAAACAAGGAAAAGGTTTTCGAAATTATCCCTCAATGCGACTATGCCTTTTTTTCAGAGGCGGAAATAGGTTTGCCCATGTTATGCGAATATTTGCAAAAGGGATACCCTGCATTGGAGGAAATACCAAACCTTATTTTTGGTAAAAATGAAAAATCCATAAAAATTAACGCCCCTAAATTTACCAAGGACCTTGATTCCATTCCCTTTCCCGCCTGGGACCTTATTAAACCTGAAACCTTACCGCAGACGCCAGCCATGATTTTCTCAAAGAGGGCCCCCTTGTCTTATGTCATTACCTCAAGAGGGTGCCCTTATCTGTGTAAATTTTGCGCTGTGTCTATTAGTTCTGGAAGACAAGTGAGAGCTCGAAGCCCTCAAAATGTATATGATGAAATTATCTATCTAAAAGAGCGGCATGGTATTCGGGAAATTCAGTTTTATGATGCCAATATTTTTCACCATAAAGAAAAGATGAAAGAGCTTTTTCGGTTAATGATAAAAAACAAGGTGGATATTTCATGGACATCTTCAGGGGGGGTGCAACTGCACTCCGTTGATGATGAGCTTATCGAACTTGCCAAAGAAAGTGGCTGTTACCTACTGGGTGTCGGCATAGAATCAGGGAATGAAAGGGTATTGAAGTATATAAAAAAAGGAATCACAAAATCCCAGATAATGAATAAAGTAAACCTAATTCATCGCCATAAAATTAAATTAATTGGTTTTTTTATCCTTGGCTTTCCCACGGAAACCAGGGAAGAGATGTTTGAAACCTTTGAGTATGCCAAAAAACTTCCGCTGATAAACGCTTCCATTTCCATATTTTCTTGCTTTCCCGGTACTCCCTTCTATGATGAAATGATACAAGCCGGAGATAATTGGGGGATTGATGAAAACAAGCTAAATTTTATTGACGCAAAAAACAATGCTTCCAAGGTTGATGATAAAACCCTCGAATCACTGCATAAGAAATTCAACCTTCTATTTCACATTCGTCCAAAGCAATTATTGTTTTTCCTAAAAAATATAAACAACCTTGATAAGGTAAAGTACCTGAGTTATGCCATTTTCCGAACCCTTTTTAAAAAAAGATAATGAGTTACATAAAATTTACAGCAAAAACATCAGGTACCCACCGGTAAAAAAACTGGGAAAAGAGCGCAGTATTCCCATGAAGCTGACAACCTGGAAGGGGAAAATGGGAAACCCGCTTATCATATCAAAATTAACCTTCAACAACTGAAAAAAATTATTCTGCTTGGCTGGATCTACCGCGTAAGTTCATTTTCTAAAAGTTTCCCGTTTTTCAACCTGCCGGCTTTTCTGGAGCCATTTGGGAAGGTATAAGTCCCTTTTTCATGCATTTTGCCGTTCATAAATTGCCCACATATTTAACTCCATCATGTATGGTAAAAGTTCCATTGTATTTCCCGCCTGGGATCTTATTAAACGGGAGACCTTGCCGCAAACGCCCGCCATGATTTTCTCCAAAAGGAGTCCCATGTCTTATCTCATTACCTCAAGAGGAAGTCCTGATCTGTGTAAATTTTGCGCTGTGTCAATTAGTTCCGGAATGTAAGTGAGAGTTCGAAGCCCTCAAAATGTCCTTGATGAAACTATCTACTTCAGGTTCCGTGGCTTGACGGAAAATATGTGGAAATTCTCTGGGCCACATGATTAGGGGGGAGATTTTTGCGATTTTCATACGTGTGGAAATCCCTGTATAGTATGGGGCGGTTATAAATAAGTTGCAATTTTTGCTCCGCAGACTCGCTCCGAGAAGAATAGGGTTATGGTTTGAGCTGGCCTCCCGTTTTCAGGCCATCTTTGAAAGATTTTTACCAAAAAACTCCCTTAAATCCCCCAAGCTCTTTACTCAAAGTTCAACTCTCCCATGGTTTTCCCTCATGTTTTAGATCGTGGATACCGATAAGGAAAATAAGTCTCTTTAGGGATCATTGTGTATCAGGACATAGCTTTCTAAAGGGAATAAAAAAATGGTAAAGTAAAAGTGTGTGACTGGAAGGATATTACTCCTTTAAAAACAGTATGTTACGCGGCTTGCGACTAAGCTGGAGGAAAAAGCGATGAAAAAAATAGTCTATGTCTTTATAGCAACCATTATATTGACATCTGCTAGCTATGCTTTTGCAGACAGGGTGATTATCCCTGTTATTGCACATTATGGACTTAATGATTTCTCTCAAGTGTTTGTTAAGAATTTGGCTGATGAAGTAATGCAGGTTGATATAACCTTTTATGATAATGTAGAGGGGCATATTACTAGCACAGGCTTCGTAGCAGTAGCAAAAACATCGAATGTCCCTCCAGGCGAAACATATGTTATCCGAACTAATCAGTCAGATATGTGGGCTGGTGCGACGGTCCTGAGGGCTGGAAGCGTTACCGTAGTATCTTCCAACGTTAATGATCCATTCGTTGGGCCGGCAAGTGCCGATGGCACCGGTGTCGATAGCTTGGGCGCAGGACCCATTGCAGTTAACGCCATGTTTGTCCATATTGACACCACCAGGGGGCCGTCAGGATTTAGCTACCCGGTATTCCACAGGTCGAGGACATGGGTACTTAGTACTGGTACTTTGGCTACGCCAGGCACATCAACTACTCGTACCATAGATAATTGGGAGCAGTAAATTTTTTTGAGCTGGTATAATGTTTTCATCACCTGTTTTCAGAAGGAAAATGAAAAAATGAAAAAGTTAATCTTTTTTATGTTTGTACTAGCTATATCTTTTGGGGCAAGAGTTGCTTCTGCCGATACGGTCCACGTACCTCTTGTCGTGCACTATGGTGCTTCAGATTTTACTCAGGTATTTGTCCATAATTTAGCTGATGAGGTTGTGCAGATATCTGTTAGCTTTCTTCCCGATGATTTGACGCAGACCGATCCATCAGGACCGGACTCGTCTTTTGGTGCAACCAATACTTTAGCGAGTACTACGGTAAAAGGTAGATTTCTGCCCGCCAATAAAACCTGGGCTATCCTGACAAATGCAGCCGATTTCTTTAGCTCGACAACAAGTTTGAAGAGGGCAACCGTCAAAATTATCTCATCTGGTGATGATGGCGGTATAACGGGACCTATTGGCGTTCACGTACAATTTGTACACCTCAGCAGTGCCGGACCCGTAGGCTTTTTCTATCCGGTTGCATATAATATTCACAGTTGGTTGCAATCTCAAGGAGTAGTGGGAGATACAACTATGATAAATTGGAAGCAGTAAATCGCAAGGATTTTATCTGCGGTTTGATTTAAAGATGGGCCGCACGTGATGGAGGTAGAGAATTATCGTTCCCGCTCACGGATTTTTTCATTAGAAAACATTCCCAGACGTTGTTTGCCGGGTTGCCACAAACCCCTACTTTATTGCGCAAGCAGTGAGGATCTCCTTCCATAACTCCTTTTTTCGTAAATTAATTTTCTAATAATTTTCCATTTTTCCACCTTCCGGCTTTTCTGGACCCATTTTGGAAGGTATAAGTCCCTTTCCCATGCATTTTCCCGTTCATAAATTGGCCAACATATACTGCTCCATCAGCAAGGGTGTAGGTTCCTTGTCCGTGTGGAAAATTGTCTTTTATTTGGCCGGCATATTTAGATCCGTCAGGCGCGGTTAGGGTTCCCTCACCATCTCTTTTATCGTTCTTAAATTGACCCACATATTTTGTCCCGTCCGGGGTATGCAGCTCTCCCTTGCCATGAAATTTTCCCTCTCTGAATTGGCCCACATATTTGACCCCACCGGGAGTGGTTAAGGTTCCTGTTCCACTTCTTTTTCCATCTCGAAATTGGCCCACGTATTTAACTCCATCGCGTGTGGTAAAGGTTCCCTTCCCGTGCCTTTTCCCATTTGAGAAGGTTCCAACATATTTGGATCCATCCGGCCATTCATAACTACCGAATTTATCCTTTACGCCTTCTTTCCAGTGGCCACTTTTTTTAGACCCGTCAGGATAAGTGATATTTCCTTTGCCATGTCTTTTCCCCTCCTTGAATTGGCCTCGATAGATTGCGCCTTCCGGTGTTGCAAGAATTCCATTGCCGTGGGGAGTTCCTTTTTCAAACTCACCGTCATATTGAGTACCGTTTTCCAGGAAAAGGGTACCCTTGCCGGAATTACAATTACCGGATACACATTTCCCGGCGTATGCATTGACGGCATGCAAGCCTAAAAGAAAAAGAAATAGAGGTACAATGGGTTTTAAGGCAATTCTTTTTGTCATTTTCTTTTCCAACTAAAGTAAATTCAGCACTACCTATTCATTTTACCCAAAGATGTAGAAATGGAGAAACGAAGGCGGTTAGCGAGCGGTGGGAGATTATTGATGGCGAGGCGCCATAATGACAAAAATTCACAGAAAAAGAAAAACATTTTTAACGCAGAGGTCGCAAAGAACGCAGAGAAAAGATTAAAAGAAAAAAACAAAAAAGAATGTTCACAAAGGGTAAAAGAGGGAAAGAGACTATTTATTTTTTTGCTTTTCCTCTGCGGCCTCTGCGAACTCTGCGTTAAATTGTTATGATCTTATTTTTTTGTTTTTGGTGGGGAGGGTTTACACAAGATAGCCCACAGCTTATTCGCCTTGCTCCTCTCCGCCTGAACCGAATAGAGAAATCACCGCCAACCCCAAGACCAAAACAATCCCTAAGATGCACAATCCCGCTGAGGGAACGGCCAACCATTTCAGAGATTCCTTTGCCATTCCGGTGCTCCCCATCCCGGGGGCGCGGAGAGCCGCAAACAACCAAAAGAGGGAATAGTTGAAGCCGCCCAGCCCAAGACCCCATGCCGCAACGCTTTTTATTGCTCCACTGCCCCTCAAAAAGGAAAGGAGCAGGATGCAGCTCAGCGCAATGGCTCCCAGTCCGTTGGCATGAAGATGCGCCCTTTTGCAGTAAATCCATGCCTTATCGGTTACCTTTTTCATCTTGGCCTCGTCCCCTTTATAGGCCGTGGACAAAACCTCCTTGCCCTTTTCCTTAAGATGCCCCTTGATTTTGCTCTCGAAGGCCCCGAAGGCACCTCCCATTCCGAACCCAAAGGCAAGGGTCAGCAAAGCGAAAAGAACTCCAAATTTCATGGGGACAAGGTTTTTATTGAGATGGTCCTGCATATTATTTCCTCCAAAAAAGGTCGAAAGTGTGAGGTGGCTGTTGGATAATTCTGCATAAATTGTATCTGCTTCAGCCACAAAAAACAAATTTAGCCTGTAACAATTGTCTTCCCTATTTTCCTTGGAAGTGGCAGGCATGGATGTTGCTTTATTTCCATTCAGTAATGAGATTTTGACGCTCAATTACCAAGACGCCCTTCGCCGGCTTGGGTCACGACAAAAACCAGAGATTTCCCTATGCGTTACGGAGGAATCACTCTCAAAGGTTACGAGACCCATATGGCTGGCTGTAAAAACAGTGACGAGTGACAAGTGACGAGTGACAAGAAAAAACCTGCCGCAACGCGCAACTCGTCCTTGTCACTCGTTACAATCCTCCCAAACAAATGGGGAATCAGCCCGGTCCCGAAAGGCGGGTAAGCCGGTATGGCTGGCGGAAAGCTCCTGCTGATACCCTTCCGTCAATCCCAACTCTTCAAACTTATCCATGACCGAGTCATATTCCTTCCTTGATAGAGCCTGTTGTAGCTGCGGATCATCCTTGGCTTTGTAACTGGGGTGGTATTGGCTCATGAGGCTCACCGGCGTCTCCCTGGGAAGCTCATCACGGATGAAGGCCAGAGTGGAGAAACTACCTGAAAGCCCATTGGGCAAAATGAGATGCCTGATCAATAGGCCCTTCTTTGCAACACCTTTTTTGTCCGTTTGTAGAGGACCCACCTGCCGGAACATCTCCTTCACCGCCAGTCGGTTGTAATACGGGTATTGCTTCACTCCGGAAAGGCGAAGAGCCACGGCTTCATCTGCGTATTTCATATCGGGCAGATAAATATCGATGACGCCATCCAGGAGCTTTAGGACATGGAGAGAATCATATCCCCCGGAGTTGTAAACCAAGGGTAGTCGGAGTCCCATATCGGCGGCCAGTTCAATGGTTTGAAGCAACTGTGGAACCATGTGAGTGGGAGAGACCAAGTCGATATTGTGGCATCCAGCCTCCTGCAAGCGGATCATTTCTCCTGCCAACTTCTCCGGTTGAACATCTTTCCCCCACGTTTCCCAACTGATTTCGTAGTTCTGGCAATGGAGGCATCTCAAATTGCAGGAGCTGAAAAAAACAGCACCCGCCCCCTTTTCTCCCGTGAGAGGAGGTTCTTCTCCAAAATGGGGAAGCACGGAGGAAATTTTCAGGGAAGCTCCGGTCCGGCAGATGCCTAACTCTCCTTTGCTTCGATCCACTCCGCAATTCCGTGGACAAAGGTTGCAGGATTTCCAAAGCTCTTTGGCTTTTTCCACCCTTTGTTTCAGTTCACCGGATTCATAAAGATGGCGATAGGAAGGCATGGGGAAAAACAGTGACGAGTAACCAGTGACGAGTAACCGGAATTAGTCAATGGGTGGTGACTCGCGGAACGGGTAGGGAAAACAAAAAAAATGGCTGGAGTGCAGAGGCCAACCAGCAAACTCTCAATCTTTTTTAAAAAAACTCTTCACTTTGGCCGCGATCCAAGGACCAGACTTTTTTGAAGAAAGTCTCAAGATATTGAAATGTTAGCTTAAAAACGTAGTCATTTCAATTTTAGCAGGAAACTTTTGGTACAGGATTACAAGATAGACAAGATTATTGTTTTGGTCCAAAAGATGAATCCTGTTTATCTTGTTCATCCTGTCAAAATAAAAGATTTTATTTATTTGAAAGTTCTAAGAACCTATAAAACATTCAAGCGACATTTTATTAAAGTCGACAAGATGGAAAAGGCGTCCCTCCAACAAATTTTCTTTCCTTCCATATAGCCCCTGGGTACGTAAGTTATGGGCGCCTCGTAAATCTTTTCCCGGCTTTTTAATAGCTTGGCCGTAACCTCTATGGTGAAATCAAAGTGATTGCACCTGACATCCAGT
>JAJDAS010000615.1 GCA_029261755.1 Nitrospinia bacterium | reverse complement strand
GCAAATAGAAAACAGTTTCTTAAGCTTTCCACATTGTAATAGCCGTCCACCATTTTGGACAGGAACCTAGTCCGTTGAAGTTCAGTTAAAGAGATGTCCGGGGTCTTCAGGATTTCATAATGAGGTTCAGGGTTCCACCGGAATCCTTCGGGAGGGTTTGAGGCCAGGGGCGTTCCGGGAAGTACTTTCAGGTTTTCCAATTGAATTTCCTGCGGCCCGGCGTCTAACAGTGTTTTTAGATCCAGTAAAATATCTTCGTATTTTTGGCCGGGCAGGCCTGCAATGAGGTCTGCATGGATATCAAAATTGCGGAGATCCAGCAGTTTTTTCAATCCTTCCAACTGTTTTTTTGATGTGGCCGGACGTTTGATATTTTGGAGGCAATCTTCCTTTAACGTCTGAATTCCTACCTCCAGGTGAAGCTGATTTGTAGGCGCTTTTTTTAGTACAGCCAGAAGTTCCCGGCGAAGCATTGCCGGATTAATTTCCAAGTGAAAAGCCATTTGAGGAAACTTGTCCCGAAACATCTTGAGCATGGCAATGGCTCTTTGGCGGTCTTCGTTGAAGGTTCTGTCTACAATACTTATCTCTTTGACTCCGCTTTTCTGAAGGTTGGACAAGTCCTTTTCGATGCGATCCAGAGAAAAAGTTTTTACCCCGGAACGGATCGAGCTTGTGCAGAAGGAACAGGACCCCGTGCATCCCCTTGACGTCTCCAAAAGATAAAAAGGCTTGTTTTTCGGCAGCAAATCTTTCGCGTAAGGTGATGGTAATTCGTCCAGTTCGCCTTGAAACTCCGCGAAACCGTTATCTTGGTATTCTCCGGTTTCATTCATGTAGCAAAGCCCGGGAATTTCGTGCCAGGCTTCCTGTTTTTCCACATTGGTCAAGAAAAGCGGTAGGCTGGATTCATCTCCCCGAACAACCGAAGTTACTTCTTCATTTTGTTTTAAAAATTTGGAGTTGTGGCCGAGGAATTGTGGTCCGCCAAGAACGATCTTGGTCCACGGCGATAGAGAGTGGACCCTTTTCACAACGCGCATCAGGTACTCATGAGTAAAAAGGTAGGAAGTGGCGACGAGTATGGATGGTTCCTTGCTGAGTATGCTGCAAACCAGGGATTCCTCGTCTTCCTTGATGGTGGTTTCCAGGTAATCCCACTTCCATCCGGATACCATCTCTTCCGCATAAGCGCGTATGTGTCCGTAAGAAAGTTGGGTATGGGAATAGGAAGCGTTGACTCCCACAAAGAGGATTTTTTTATTCATGGAAAGATGCTATCAGTACAGAGATGGAGGGAAATAACTACTAATTGGTGTGACGAGATGAAGCCTCAATCAAAATAGGTTAACGAGGGAGGATGTTAAGCATTTAAGCTAAGATATTTATTAAAATCAAAAACATGTAACCACGAATTGCACAAATTGCACGAATAAAATAATTAGTATGAAAGTTTTTAATTATTTATGCCTTTGTGCCTCAGTACCTTACGCCAACTCAAAATACCTGCCCATGGTGTTTCTAAGGCGGGAACTGATGACACGGGAAATGCCGAGAAGGAGCTTGGTCCCTAACTTGGGTTTTTCTTCAAGAATGGTATTGAACCTTGTTCTGGTGAGAATCAATATCTCACTTTCTTCAATGGCGGAGACCGTGGCCGACCTTGGATATTCGTCGATAATCGCCATCTCACCCACCAAAGCGCCTTCGGTATAAAGGCCAAGTATGTGATGGTTGTGGGAATTTTCCAGTCTTACTTCCACTCTACCGCAAATTACAAAAAAGAGGTAATCGCCATGGTCGCCTTCCTGAAATATTTTTTTTCCTCGGGGGATTTGTCTCAGGCTAAATTGGCTGCTGAAGTAGTCCACCTCCTGCTGTGTCAACCCTTGTAGAAGAGGGTTTTCCTTCAGGACCATCTTAATGCGGTACATATCGTCGATATTATTTTTTGATTTCTTTGGAGCTGCTTTTTTCCTTGTAGTCTTCTTTACCGCTTTGCTTTTGGTTGTTTTGGCTGCGCTTTTCACTTTAGTGGTAGCTTTTTTACTCTGTTTTTTTTTGGTAGCCAAGATTTTTCTCCCTTTGTTTAAGAGATGAAACCGCGAATGAACGCGAATTTTCGCGAATGAAAAAAAACAATCTATCTTGTCTCTATTATTTCTATGGTTTTATTCGCGTACATTCGCGGTTAAAATGTTTTTTTATAACTCTTCCTTCAATCTAAAATCAGCAATCAAAAAATCTAAAATATTTTAAATTGCATCCTGCCAACCAAAACCTTTTCCCTTTTGGTCTTTCAAGATGGCAGCGGCCATTTTCGCGATCTCCTCGTCCACATCTGCTATGGCATCCCTGAGATGCGGGATAATGTCGGGATGGTCTACCTTACTTATAGCTTTCAATGTAGATAAGCGCACTGGCCTTTCACCATTTTTAAGTAAGGCGGCCAACGACGGCACAACCTTTTCGTGGTCGAATTGAACCAGGGCGTCAGGTATAGCCAGGTTGATCTCTTCATCACGCGCATGGCGCATGATGTAAGGAATGGCCTCCGGGTTATTCAGCTTTCCCAACGCTGTTACGGCTTTTTCCCGCACCCACCAGTCCCCATCGTTTAATAACTTCAATATAGGTTTGAAGGAGGGAGGGTAGACTACACGGTTGAAATAGTCCACGGCGGAGCGTCGAATGTTCTCATCTTCATCGGACAAAAGCCCCACAAGCAATTGGTTGATATTTTTTCCGGATATATCCGACAAGGCGTCCGTGGCAATTTCCCGCACCCACCAGTCGCTATCCTTGATGCATTTGATGAGCACCTTCCCTGCCTTGGGATCCTTAATCATGTTCAATACTTCTACAGCGCACCGGCGTGTATTCACATCCGCTTGCGACATAAACGCCATTAGTTCCGGGATATGCTTTGCCGTGGCAAACTTCCCAAGAACATCCACCGCTTTTTGACGAACGATCAAATCGTTATCACATAAATAGGGCAGAACCACCGGAGCCACTTTTTCATTTCCAATGATGGAAAAGGCGTCGAGAAGGCTTTTGATGATCTGAGGATCTCTTTCCCTTTTCAAAAGATCGACCAGAGAAGGAATGGAGGCCGGATCATTGATTTTGCAAATAGATTCCACGGCCTTTTTTCTGACCCACCAATCTTTTTCGTTGAGAAGAGAGGTCAGATGTTGAACTGCGATATTGCCCCCAAATTTTCCAAGGAGTTCGATGGCATTTTTGGAGACATCTTTCAGGCCATGGCGTGTATACCCCGCTATTTTAGGAACGATGTTTGCGTTGCCCACTTCGGATAAAAGGTCGGAGACGGCCTTCCTGACAGTAAACTCAGGGTGGGCAAAGCATTGTATGTACGCCGGTATGGCCGCGTGTCCCGCCATTTTCAGCAAAACCTCTTTCAGCATACCGCGCAAATCTGAGCGCGAGCTACTCAACATCTCAATATAATCATACAGATATTCCTTGTAAAACAGCTTGGTAAAGATTTTCTTACCTTCGGCAAGGTTGATCTGTCTTCTATTAAGTGATTCCAGGATATAAGGGAAGGGGGCATTTCCGAATGTAGCAAGCCGTTCAATGGCCTCCATCTGTCCATCACCATCCAACTGGTTGTATTGGCTAAGGATTTTGTTAATTCTTCTTCGCTCAAACATGAAAAATGCCTCTTGGTTGGTTTTTGTTGTTTCTTAGCCTTTGTCTTTACCTCTGCCTTAGCCTCTATCTACGCCTTCTCAATCTTCGCCGCACATGCCTTGTATTCCGGCTGCTTGGCCTTTTCGTCAAATACGTTATTGGTGAGGGAATTTACCGCCTGATCCTCTCCGCTCAGGTAACCGAAGTGGTAAGGCAAAAAGATGCTTCCCCGGGTAATGCCATCCGTTATTCTCACTCTGGCCTTCACGCTTCCGCGTCTTGTGGCAACCTTCACATGCGCCCCTTCTGTTGTCTTGTGCTTCTTCGCGTCATCGGGGTGGATCTCCATAAAGACCTCCGGGGTAATACGGGCCAGCTTGTCTATTTTTCCGGTTCTGGTTCTGGAGTGATACTGTTCCGCGATGAGGCCGGTGATGAGGTTTAGCGGATATTCCGCATCCGGCATCTCCGCCGCGTCCTTGTGATCGTGGGAACGCAGCATCACCTTCCCGTCCTTGCCGGGAAATTTTCTATCCAAAAAGCGCCTGGGTGTGCCGGGGTGGTCTGCCGTGGGCACGGGCCACTGGATGCCCGGAGTCTTTTCCATTCTGGCGTAAGTCATCCCCCGGCTGTCGCAGGGCCTTCCCGCCGTCAACTGTTTGTATTCCTCGAAGACCTCTTCGGAATTTTTGAAGGCGAACTGTTTTTCGAATCCCAGCTTCCTGGCCACATCCATCACGATATCCATATCCGGCCTGGCCTCTCCCGGAGCGTTCACAGCCTTTCTGGCGATGGTGTACCCTCGTTCCGAATTGGTCAGACACCCCTCCTTTTCCGCCCACTGGGCACCTGGGAGTAAGATATGGGCATATTTAGAGGTTTCCGTTGGATGATAAGCGTCCTGCACAATGAGAGTCTCCGCTTTGCTAAGGGCATTTCTTGCCCAGGAACTGTTGGGGAAGGTGGCCGCCGGATTAGAATGAATGATCCACAGCAGTTTCAACTTTCCTTCCTCCAGCCCCTTCAGCAGAAAAGGAATGGGCTTGCCCTTGTTAGGGCTCATCTTGGCTGGGTCCACGCCCCAGAATTTGGCAACTTCCGCACGCTGGTTGTCCTTTGGAACCAATCGAAATCCCGGCAACAGATGCGGTAAGGAGCCCACTTCCCGGAGCCCCATGGCGCTTCCCTGGCCTGTGATGGCCAATGGTCCCGCCCCCGGTTTGCCGATATTGCCGGAGAGGAAGGCGAGATTCATAAAGGCGTTGGCCTTTCGGTTTCCGGTGGTGGACTGGTTCAGCCCCTGCCCCCACATGAAGAGTCCCTTTTGTGATTTCCCCATGGTCCTGGCTATCTCCACAATCTGTTCCTTGGGAAGGCCAGTCTTCTCCGACGCAAAATCGGGGGTGAATTTTTGGACATGTTTTTTCAGTTCATCAAAACCGTTTGCATAGCTTTTCACCTCTTTTTCGTTCACTAATCCCTCGTTGAGCATCACATGGGCAAAGGCGTTAAAGAGAATCAGGTCCGTGCCCGGATTCAGTTGCAAATGGATATCGGCGCGCTGGGCGGTATCGGTCTTTCGGGGATCGATGACGATCATTTTGGCTTTGTTCTGCTTCCTGGCTTGCACCATCCGTTTGAAAAGCACCGGTTTGGATGAAGACATATTGTATCCGGCCACTACGAAAAGGTCGGCCAGATCCACATCGGCTACGGCGCAGGGAGGAGAGTCGGCGCCGAAGGAGGTGACTAACCCCACCACGCCACTGGCCCAGCAAAGGCGAGCGGAGGACTCCACGTTGTTGGTCCCCAGCATGCCCTTGAATAGTTTGTTGTAGACGTAATACTCCTCGATATACTCCGAAGCGCTCACATAGAGGGCCACGGAATCGGGACCGTGTTTGGCAATGGTGTCTTTGATTTTCTCCGCCACCTGAGAAGTTGCCGCATCCCAGCCGATCTTTTTGAATCCCTTCCCATCACGAACCTGGGGATGGAGGAGACGATCCTTGGTATAAAGCATGCCAGGGAGATTTTTACCCAGTAGGCAGAGGTCGCCTCGATTCACCGGATTCTTCTTCATTCCCCTCACGGCCACCACCTTGTCCTTATTGACACCGATTTCCAGTCCGCATCCCACTCCGCAATAAGCGCAGATGTTGGGGACCCATTTTTCGGGTTTCATAGTTTCGGAGGCGTAAAGTTCCTTCACCGTCCCAAAGACGGGATCCAGCCCCACGGCGGAGGCTGCGGCCCATGCTGCTGAAAGCTGAACGAAATTTCTCCGACTCAATTTGGAACCATTGCCATTTTGCTTGCCCATTTTTTTCCTCCTAATAAGGTTGCGGGGTTGGAGTACTTACTTGTGGATTCTGATAATTCGTCCCTTACTGTCTGTAAAAAATGAAACCACAGATTTTGCTCCACAGATTAGCCCAAAGAAGAGTAAATGAAAAGGCTTGAATTCACGAATTTCACATATTAAGTAATTTCAAGAAAATAAATCTGTGAAATCTGTGGTTAAGAAAGCTTTTGTTCTTGATTTTGTTGATCTTATTTATTTTAAAGGAATAGCGGAGGAAGGGCAATGGTAAAAAAAACTGTATGAACGAAGGAAGTCGAAAACACATTGAACCAATAAAGCATTGAGTCATTGAATCATTTTCAATCTCTCAATTTCCTCGTCCCTCGTCCCCTCGCCCTTCGTCCCTCGATTCCTTCCTTGGAAATACCAAACTGATTAGGTTATAGTAATTACCATGAAAATCGCCGTTTTATCCGACATCCATTCCAATCTTGAGGCATTAACCGCCGTTCTGGAGGACATCCAAAAGCAGGATGTGCAAGAGATCTATTGCCTGGGCGATGTGCTGGGGTACGGACCCAATCCCAACGAAGTGATGGATTTGGCCAGGGAATTCCAACTCACCCTTTTAGGGAACCACGACGGCGCCGTCTATGATAACGAGGGAATTGAACACTTCAACTGGATCGCCGCTATGGCCGCCAACTGGACCAGGAAAGAGGTGGAGCCCCATTCCGGGGATGGCGCCGATGAGGCAAAGCTGGAGAACTGGAACCGGCTTTCGCAGTGGGAACCCATGGAAATTATGGGGAGGGTCCTCTTTGCCCACGGTTCCTGCGAAGGAAACCGGGAGTACATCTTTCAGCCCAAGGACGCCCCGCCTACTTTCCAATTTATGGCTTTAAAGGGCATCAGCACCTGTTTCATAGGCCATACCCATATTCCTTGCATCATCACGGAGGAAGATGGTTATATTCCCCAAAAAGCAGGCGAAACCTACCCCAAGATAGGATATGGGAAGCGAATGATCATCAACGTGGGAAGCGTGGGACAGCCCAGGGACCGTGACTGGAGGGCGTGTTACGTGATCGTAGACGGACCTGAACTAACCTACCGCCGCGTGGAATATGACGTGGACACAACCATCAAGAAAATTTACGAAATCGACTCCCTGAACAATTTCCTCGGTGACCGATTGAGAGAGCGGTGACGGGAAACCGTGGCCAAACAGTAGGCAGTGAACAGTAGGCAGGGGGTTGAAGTTTAGAGAGACAAAAGACGACAAATTTTAAAATTTCCAATATAAAATTATCAATTTCCAATCAAAACCGCCAAGCTTCATAATAAGCCTTCAGTCTCTTCACAACCACAGCACTTCCCCTTGGCCTTCTGAAAGGCCTCCCTCCCCTCCTTGAAAGAAAGTCCGGCAATAATCACGGCGCCTGCGGAGTCCATTCCCCCTATGCCGGTTAGTTCATAACCCGCACTTGATACCAGAAGTACCACCGATAGGTAAAGACAGGCCTTGGTGCAGTTGGCGTCGGCCAGGATGGCCTGTGATTGAAGCTGCTTGCCCACCTTGACCTTGTAGTGAATTAAAAATCCCATGGAAACTATGGAAATGGCGGCTATGACAATCCCCCAGAAGGTGGTTTCCGGCTGGTGCCCCTGGTAGAGATTCACCACCGAGGTTAGTATCAGTCCCAGGGTAAGGATATAGAAGGCGGTCCCTGTAACCCTCAAGGCCTGCTGCTCGAATTTGTCCGGGTCCGCATCGCTGTTTTGCCTCAATCGCCGCACCATATGCCATATTCCAACCCCGGAGATCACCTCTACGAAGGAGTCCAGTCCAAATCCGAAAAGGGACAGGGTCTCGTCTTCCAGTCCGAAAAAAACCGAAACCACCCCCTCCACCATATTATAAAAAATGGTGATAAGGGCCAATGTAATGGCCCATTTATAAAGGTTTTCTTTCATTTGTTTATTTTCCAAATGCAGTGACAAATGACGAGTAACGAGTGGCAAGAAAAAAGCAGGTGGAACTCGTCATTTGAAATTTGATAAACATTTTAACCGCGATTCGCGGTTAAAATGTTTATCTTTTCTTTGCGTTCCCTGAGAACTCTGCGTTAAAATTCTTTTTTGATACTTCCAAAAACTACAATGACATCCCCCTAACCCCCTTTATTAAGGGGGAATTAGATGTAGAAATTATTGAAATATTGA
>JAJDAS010000614.1 GCA_029261755.1 Nitrospinia bacterium | reverse complement strand
GTGGCAACAATTACCCGTGCATCCGTTTTTTTCGGGATATCCGACCCCAGGGGGAAATACTCTCCTTCTTGTAAAAGGCGGAGGAGTTTCACTTGGAAGGTGTTCTCTAAATCTCCTATTTCGTCCAGGAAAAGGGTCCCTCCCAATGCCTGCTCTATTAAACCGTTGCGTGATTGTTCGGCGCCTGTAAAGGCGCCTTTTTTATGCCCGAAGAGGGTGTCCGCAAACAGATTGCTATCCAATCCCGCCGCGTTTACCGGAACGAATTTACCGGTTCTGCCACTGAGATTATGGATGGCTTTTGCGACGAGTTCTTTCCCAACTCCCGTCTCTCCGGTAACCAGAACGGGACGAAAACTAGTGGAAATACTTTCCACATATTGAAAAATAGAAAGGATAGCGGCATTGTTTGTCAGGATATCCGAAAAGGCTTCGGGGTGTTTCAGCCCCGGAGAAAAGAGATGGCTTTTAAGGGTAAGATTTTCCCGTTGCAGCTCTCGAAGCTCTATGGCCCGCTTTACGCCGGAAACCAATCGGCTTTCTTCCACCGGTTTGGGCATGTAATCCGAGGCGCCCATTTTCATACATTCCACGGCTGTTCTGACATCGTGGACTCCTGTAAGAATAATAACAGGGGTTTCCGGAAAGTCTTGAACCAACCTGGGTAAAAGGTCCTTGCCGGATATGCGGGGCATTCTTATATCCAGCAACACCACTTCCATCTCCTGCTCGTTCAACAGAGGGATTACTTTTTGGCTGTCATTGCATTGAATGATATTGTCAATGCCGGCTGACTGAAGCGCCATACCACAGCTTTCCAGAATCTGCGCTTCATCATCAACCAGCAATACCGGACACAATGGATATTTGCTTTTGTTCATATTGGCTTTACCTTTATACGGTGGGTAGGGTTATGGTTGCAGTTGTCCCTTTTTTCGGCTCGGAAGTGAACGAAAGATTGCCGCCATGATCCTTAACGATTTTGTAGGAGACCGATAGACCAAGCCCGGTTCCACCTTGTTCAAACCTGGTGGAAAAAAAAGGGTCTGTAATTTTTGGTAGATATTCCGGGGGGATCCCCACTCCTTCGTCCATAATCGTGGCTACCAGGTTTCCGGATTCCTTATCATAAGAGGTATGGACCGTGATTTTTTTTGAAGTACTAACCAGGGCCTGGCACGAGTTGGTAATCAGGTTAATAATAACCTGCTCCATCTCCTGAAAACTACCCCTGAACTCCGGTAGGTCCGGTGAAAATTCCATGGAAAAATATTCTGTGGATTTTTCGATCTGGTTCCGGACCAACTCCACCGCAGCCTCAATGACCTGATTAATATGAACCGGGATTTTGTGACCGGAAAAGTCCTGCCTGGAAAAGTCTTTCAGTTTGCAAACTATTTCGTTGATCCTTCGGGAGCCGTCCGCGATTCCGGCAAGCAATTTTCCTGCTGTTTTATCTAGCTCTCCATAAGGAAAACCTCCAAGAGAAAAATCCCCATTCTCCCGGTAATATTCCTCGATAATAGGGAGGGTATCCTTCCATATTTTAGAAAAAATTGGCGCATTTACTAAAACAAAGTTGTTTGGATTGTTTATTTCGTGGGCCACGCCGGCCACTAAAGTGCCCAGGGAAGCCATCTTGTCGGCCTGGACTAATTGCTGCTGGTGCAGCTTTGCCTGCTCCCTGGCTTTTTTTTGAGCAGTCATGTCCTGGGCAACACACACAATGCCCAAAGTATTACCTTCTTCATCAACCATGACAGACCCCGAAAAGAGCATATATGCCACCTGCCCGTTCTTGGTGAGATAATTTTTTTCCGAATTGGATACTGAAAGCTCCTTGATCAAAGCCTCCGTTTCTATTCCATCCAGATATTTTTTTTCGCAAAATATCATACTGACAGGCTTGCCCAGGAGTTCTTCCTCCTCATAATTTAACAGACGGCAAAGGGAAGGGTTTACCATTTGAATTTTTCCATTTGGAGAGACAACCACCAAGGTATCCAACATGGAGCGAATGATATTGTCCACAAAGTTCCGAGAGACCGTGGTTTTTTTCAGGTTGGAAGCCATTTCATTAAAAGAGAGAGCCAATTGGCCGATCTCATCTTGCGATTTCGAGACTATGGAGGCATCCAAATTTCCCTTCCCAATGTTGAATGCCAACTCCTTCATTTTCGTTATTGGATTGGAAATGTAGCTGGAAATAAAAGTACCTAAAATGATGGCCAGGATAAAAGTCGAAACCCCAATAGATAAAATAGTAATGATGCTATTGGAAACGGTGGTTTTTAACTCACGTTTATTGCGCAAAAAGTTGCCATTTTCAATGATCAGAATGCGATCAATCGTGTTCAAAAAAAGCATCTCTTCTGCTTCAAACCTCTCTTTCAATTTCAATACTTCCAATCCGGCAACCCCTTGTTTTTTCAAACTTATTATTTCTTCACTGGTTTTCATAAGATTTTGGAACCCGCCTGCCAAGAAAGTAGCGGATTCTTTATTCTCCGGGGAAAACTTGGCAATAAATTCCTTGTATTCTTTCAATTTGAATCTGAATTTGTCCTTGGCTTCTCTTCTCAGTATCTCTTCTTCTTTTAAGGCTGCCTCATCGGCTTGCCTGTTTATTTTCTCGTTTGCTTCCTGGACAACCCTTTTTTCCGCTTGAATAAAGCCAAACTCACTGGTGGATGATACTATTCTCAATCCGGTAAATTTTAGTTTATGCAGTGACTCAATCAGCGGAATGGTTTTCCGCCCTACCTTGTTGAATTCTTTTTCCAGGACAATGATTTCCTTAACTCCAAAGTAGCCGACAAAAATAATAAGGGAGGCTACAAATAAATACCCTAAAATTAATTTATTTCTGATCATCATTGCCATGTTCCTCCTAAATTGCCTTTGCGTTTCTTCTCAGAAATCCTTGTTTTTTTTGATATTTGCATATAATTTCTATACTATTTAGCAAAAAAAAACAAACCTCGCAAGAAGGAAGTTGCAGCTCAGAAAAGAATTAACTCATAATGTTGAGTAAAATTACTCACGCAACTGAGTTAATGGTAATTAAAGGAAAAACCTCTTATGTTTCAAAGAGTTACAACTAACACTATATTTTGCCGGTGATATCCTGGGGAATCCCGAATTATGGGGCAGGTAAATAATGCTACTTCATTAGAACTTGCTTTTCGAGATGTTTCGGACATAACTTGACGACGGTCCAAAAATACCGTGCAATTATGGAGTTATGTTTAAGCGCAGTGTAATCCCTGCAAAATCAAGAGTTATTTTTTATACAATCGGTTCAAGCTAGAAAAAAAAAGGTTCATTCCCTAAGAGTATGGTTTACAAAAAAATATACCAATGATGTTTTTGAATGATACCTTCAACCCTTTCAGGGTTAATTGGTAAAAGGCAGAATAGCTCAAGAAAAAAACCCATTTCCTCAACTATTATGCTTTTGAAACCACTTTAACCACATTTTTGGAAAGAACCGAAAAAAAAGGATTGGATCAGGTCTCTGACCTGATCCCCTTCCACGATTGTACCCGGAAACTCCGTTTCCGTTTTTGCGAAATGCCATAGTGGTTCGTGTTTATGAAATGCACCATAATAATGCGCGGTGCTTTGTTTAATAAGGTAAGCCGACAGAGTTGGCTTCTTTACAATTTAGGCACAAGTCAGAGACTTGAGCCAACAGATAAAGAGATGGGATGCTAAAACTGATCCTTGCCTTGTTTTTTTCGGGTTTTGCCATATGGCTTTCAGGGGCCTTTGGAGAAAAAACGCATTTGCCTTTCTATGCCCTAAGCCTCGGTTTGGCCCTGGCACTACCTTCTTGGCCAAAACAGTTTGAAGCGGCAAGGGACGGCCTGTCTGCCCTCAAGGAACGAATCTACGGTTTTGCTAATAAACCTTTAAAAATAATTATCGTCCTTTCTCTTTTTTCCGGGGTGATATGGACAACAATTCTTTTTGAGAAACAACATGCTTTCCGCTACCGAACATTTGACGCCGGAATTTACAGCGATATCGTAAATAATTCCAGCCAGGGGAAGCTGCTCTATTCCTCCGTTCACAAAATCAATTCCCTTGGGGAACATTTTTCTCCCATCGTCCTTTTTTTCGTCCCTTTCTATTGGCTCAAGCCCAGTGTTCTCTGGCTGGTGGCTGCAATGGCCCTCTCGGTGGCAGCCTGTCCCATCATCCTTTATTTTCTGTGCCGGGAAATCATAAAAGAAGAAAAGCTGGTGGGGCCTGTTGCCCTGGTCTTAGCCCTCCTATGGCAATTTTACCCCCCTTTGATTTCGGCACTTGTATTTGAATTCCACCCATCCACCCTGGCCCCTCCATGGATACTGCTGGGATTTTATTTTCTCCTTCGCAACCGGTGGACGGCATTTTGGCCAACCATGTTTCTTTTATTGTTGTTCAAAGAGAACATGGCGCTCATCTGGGTATCTTTCGGCTTGTATTCCCTTGTCGTCTTAAAACAAAAAAGGCTTGGACTGTTCCTTATTCTTTTCGGGGCCGTGTGGGGTGTATCCTTGCTGGAGTGGCTCATTCCGTATTTCAGGGGAGGAGGAGAATGGAAACATCTCGACCGCTTTGGCCCCACCGATTTTCCATGGTTAAAATTTAAATATTTACTCCTGTTATTCCTGCCCTTAAGCTTTCTACCTCTTTTTGACCTTCGTTCTTCTCTTTTGGTCTGGCCACCTATCTTGCTAAATTTAGCCGTGAACTATAAACCTCAATTTTCAGGAGAGTGGCAATATAACGATATTATCGCACCATTATTATTTATTTCCGCTATATCCGGGGTTGAGGCACTGTGGAAGAATCGCTCTTTGTTCAACCCCCTGGCCCTTAAAACCAAATATATTATTGGATGTATTGCCCTGGCCCTCATGGTTTTATCCCTGGATAGCCGCTCACCGGCTTTTTTTCTAAAAATTTACTTTCCCGGAGAAGAAAAGCGTGGCGCCTTTCATGAGGTGGGTGTTCTGAAAAACCGATGGCCCCATCGGGCAATGCACTATCAGGAGGCATTCGCTACACACCTGAACCTAAGGGACAACGCTAAAAGCTTAAAGTGGAAATGGCAGGACTGGAAATTCCGGCGTGGAGATATTATTGTGGTAAGTCCGCACCTTGGCCGGTTTGGAATAAAAGACTATAATGGCGCTTTAAGATATCTGGATAAAAATCTGAATAAAAAGTTCAAAAGGCACGAGGCCCCTTTCCGCTATCTCTATGTTTATGAGGCACTTTAAGAACAGTAGGCAGTAAGAAGCAGGGAGTAGGCGGAGGGCGAAAAGGCAGATTAACGTAGACTTCTGAAAAAAACATGAAAACTCCGACACAAAAAATCACTCAGGTTGCATCTCTTGTCATGCCGATCCTTCTCTTCCTGGCTCTCCTGTTGGCCGGATACTCCAAAGAAGGAATGATGAAAGAACTTTTTTTGAATGGTTCTTACTACGTGCTCCTGTTGCTGTCCCTTCTTTGGATCATCCATATCAACCTCTATCTTAAAGAGATAAAATTTTCATTCAAAGATACGATTTTCAGGTTCTTCCCCGGGATTCTTCTTTCTTTCGTTATAACCTGCGTTGTTTTTATCTCCGTGGAACCCACTTTTAGAATTTTAAGCGACGAAACGAACCTGCTGGCTGTATCCAAATCCATGGTATACGAAAAGAGCGTTGCTAACGCCACCATGGGAAAGTATTATTACGGCAATTTTAATCCCGATTCGGAATTGGTTCCCGCCAGGCCCTTGTTTTTTCAATTTTGCATCCACGTTTTACATGTTCTTCTTGGCTACAACCCGGAAAATATCTTTCTCCTGAACTTCCTGGTTTTGTTTGCCTTTCTTTCCTGCGTTTATATTTTGGCGCGGAAATATCTTGACGAAGCCTCTTCCCTGGCCTCCATGATCCTCATTGTGGCGTATCCTGTTGTGTCCATTAGTACCAGTTCCGGTTCTTATGATATGTTTTCCACCGTATTTTTTTATTTGGTCTTTGCCAGCCTCTTCTTTTTTTTAAAGGACCCAACCCCGGCAGGATTTTCCTTTCTTTGGATGAACATGTTGATGTTTGCCCATATCCGTTATGAGTCCTTCATTTATTTCTTTTTAGTCTTGTCATTCCTCTTGCTTTTCAGGGTTATCCGGCTGGAATTATTTAAACCTTCCCTGCACTTATTTGCCATGACCCCGCTTCTCTTTCTGTCACTCTTTTGGCAGCGAATTCTTTCCCAGGGAAAATATTCCACTCCGGAAAGAACGTCCCTGTTTAGCGTTGATCAGTTCATGCGTCACCTGAAAGAGATGGCAATGGGCCAGTTTGATTTCTCCTTCGAGCTTCCCTATGCAAACATCGTGAATATCATTGCCGTCATCATTTTTCTTTATCTTGCCTGGGAAGGGATCGCAAGAAAAACCATTTTTACCAAACAGTACCAACGGCGTTTTATTTTTATTTTTCTGGCGGCCCTGGCCGTAAACCTGACCATATTCCTTTCCCATTTTATTGGAAAATATTCTCATCCTACCCAGGCAAAATTCTTTTTGATCTCCTCCATTGCCTGTTCCCTGGCCCCTTTTTTATTAAAGGCCGTAAAACCCAACGCCATCTCCGGGAAGGCCCTTCTTTTGTTTTCCCTCGTCTGTTTTTTAGCGTACCACCCCATTGCGGTGGAAGGTAGATTTACGAACAAGCTTACCCTGACTCGGGAAACAAAACAATGTTACCAGTTTCTGGAAAACCTCAAGGAAAAAAATATCCTTATTATCGCAAACAGACCAGGACTTTTTACCGTTCTCGATTATGGGGTGGTGAATTTTTCTTATGCAAATAAATACAAGAACAAAGTCTTGAGAGATTACAAAAGGCATAACTATGTTGATATATATGTCTTCCAAAGGATCAGTTACGATACAGGCAAACCGGTAAGAGAGTACTCCCTGGATGATGACTACAACCTTGAACCTCTCAGGGAAATTCAGGTTACAGCCGGCAGGTTCCTGAGAATATCAAGAGTCAACTGAAAAAACGGTTTCCCGGGTTTTGTGAGATAAACTGTACACATCAATGCCACGTTGAGTATTGCGGAAAGCAAATTTATATCAAAATAAAGAGAAAAGCCTGATTTCTAATTTTTAATTGGAGAGTTTAAGTGGATATTTCAAGACTAAGGCAAGAGCTAGAACAAGACGAAGGGGTCATATATGAAATTTACCTTGACCACCTCGGTTATCCCACTTTTGGCATTGGACATCTTGTGCGTGAAGAAGATCCGGAATATGGGCAAGATGTAGGAACGGCTGTTTCGGAATCTCGGGTGGCGGAAGTTTTCGAAAAAGATATCTCCAGTGTTGAAGGCGACTGCTATAAGCTTTATGGAGATTTTGACAATCTGCCGGAAGAAGTGCAACTCATTATTGCCAATATGATGTTCAACCTCGGCTACTCAGGCCTTAGTAAATTTAGAGGTATGAAGGCAGGAGTGGATGCTCGAGATTGGAATCGTGCCGCCGATGAAATGGTAGATTCTCAATGGTACAGCCAGGTAACCAACCGCGCTAAACGTTTAGTAGAGCGTATGCGGAACGTTTAGCAAAAGTAGATGCAACTGAAATGCTTGATAAGATTCGCCAGCCCCCTCCCCTCTTCAGGCAAGCTTTGACAAAAGGACAGAAACTTTGAAATTCCTCTCCGGCAAGATAATGGCCACGGCCGCCTCTTTTCTGGTTGCGGGCCTCATCGGTCTTTACCTTCATTATCCCGCTTTCCAAAATCCATATATCATCCACGACGACATCCGGCAGTCCCTTAACTGGATTGCCTACGATTCCCCTGGCATATTCGAAGGTGACCTGCTTCGCGATTACGCGGAGATGAACCGCGCTCCCATTCTGGGTTTTTTATATTGGTTAGGGACATATTTTTTTGATTACGTGTTCTTGGGAAAAATGTATGCCATCCTCTTTTTTGCCTTTTCCGGTTCGGTCTTTTTTTGGGTAGGAAGGGAAATGGGAGGCTGGAATTCCGCCGTAATCTCTTTTGTTTTTTTCACCCTGATTTACGACCAATTTGTGCAGTCGGTGGGAGGATTCTCACATGGGTTCATGATGCCCTTTACCGCCTTGACTATCTATTGGGTATATAAAGAACGATGGAAGACCTTGGCACTTTTCGTCCCTTTAGAGGTTCTGGTCTATCCGGTGGCCGGAGTCCTCACCGGATTGATCCTTCTATTGGATACTATCTTTTATGACTGGAAGAGAGTTTTCAATAAAGACTTTCTCCTAGCTAAAGCCTTTCCCCTTATAATCGGCGCATGCCTTTCCATGGGCATACTTTTCTCCAAATATATCGATACACCCGAATGGTACGGGCACATTGTTTCTTTGGAGGAGATTGAGGGCCGGCCCGAGTTCACAAGTTCCGGGAGACTGGCCATTATGCCTCGCAAAGGCCTTACCCATGAATTGAACAAGGAATTAAATAAGCCCTTCTTTATTCTTTCGCTGTTTCTCTTCTTTATTGTATTCGGCAGGAAAATATTTTTCTTGCCCCGTGGGCTGTGGCCCCTTTTCCTGGCTGCGATCATCGGATATTTGCTGTCCGATTATTTTCTCCTGCGTCTTTATCTGCCGGACCGCTATACCCAATATCCCTTGCCGGTTTTCATGATTATTCTAATGGCATTCTATTATGGAAAATTTTTGGATTCTTTCTCTCCCGGTACCAAGCGTATTTTACCGTTAATTTTTATTTGTTTTGCCGGCTATGTTGTTGAAAAACCATCCTTAACGCCCGGGGTAAAAATGATTCATGTAAGAGGACCTACTCTTCACCGGTTTTTGGGCCAACTTCCGAAGGATTCTCTTATCGCTGCCCCACCATATCTGGCGGACAACATTCCTGTTTTTTCCAGGAGAAGAGTGCTTTTTAGCTATGAACTCTCACACCCCTGGATTACGGGTTATTGGAAAACCATGGAAGAAAGGACCTACGATTATTTCGATGCTTACTTTTCGGAAAACAAGGAAACCGTTTTACGTATTTCAAAAAAACATAATATCACTCACTGGGTTATAGGGAGAAGGGATTTTAACAAAAAATCTCTCAGGAAAAGGACCTACTATTTTGAACCCTTTCAAAGCCACATCAAAAAAACCACCCGATGGAAAAGAAGCTTTTATTTAAAAACCAAATGCGAAGAACTTTTTCTTTATAAGGATATCAATTATTGTGTAGTTTCAACGGAGACCCTAAACCGATGAGTTTTAAAGTATCACGGTGGATATTAAAACTTTTTACCATGGTTTTCGTTTTTTTTCCGGCTTTTTTCGTAACGCCGGATTTGGCGAAAGGTAAAACAACCGACCGCATACTCCCGTACAGGGCTCTGTTGCTTGCAGATCATTCCTTGAAAAAAAATGACCCTGCAGGGCAAATTCTTTACGAGGGCGGTATGTCACAGGATATTGCCGCCTTGCTAAAAGGTTGGTCCATTCCCTTTGATATCTTTTTAATTAATGAAAAGACCCTGGACAAATCGATCCTTTTTACGCCAAAGGGAGAACCCAGGTATGGGGTTATCATCTGGACGGTAAAACAAAAAATTTCTGGGAACCCAATTAAGAAAGTTGAAATGGAGCGGATCAAAAAGACCCTTGAACAAGGAACCGGAATTTTGGACCCGGGGAATTTTCTTCCGGGCTTTCCCAGCCTATGGAAATTCATCGGCCTTAAAAAAAACGAAATTACGGGAAAGTTCGAGATACGTTTAAAAAGACCTGTAGAAATGGGAAACCATTTTATTACAAGAGAAATCCGGCAGGAATATTTCCGCAAGACCGTGTTTCATTATAATTCGTTATTGTCCTTTGCAACTGGAGACCAGATCATTTCCAACTGGGGACAACCCGTGGTTGTGGCCCATGAAAGTTCAAAAACCAAGGGGGTTTTTATATCCCCTCCCAATAAGTATTCCTACCACAAGAACCCTGCTTTTGCCCATATTTTACGCAGGTCCATCATCTGGATTTGCGGATATGGCTTGTACAAGATTTATCCATCAACCGTGGCCCTGAGAATGGATGACCCCGGCGCTTCCGTGCCTTTTTATTTAAAGAAATGGTCCTTTGCGAGCCTGACACGGGAAGAGTGGTCAGAAGCTGTCCTGACCCCTTTGGAGCGACGTGGAGCAATGGCGGATATTTTCATGATTCCGGCGGTTCCAGTACCCGGAGAAAAAAACGAGGACCAGGAGTTTATCAAATCATGGACCCTGCCCGATTTTGAGGATCGTTTTGGCAAGAGGCAAAGTTTTGGCGAAATGTGGAGCGTTATCGGCGAAGGTGTGGAGAAAGGACTTCTGGCCTTTCAAAGCCATGGTTGGTCCCATTTGAACCCGGACATGCCCATGTGGCGCAAGGCTTCCAACAGGTTTACTTCTTCCGCATGGTGGAAGGAGTTTTATGACATCCCAAAAATGAGCCCTGTTCAAAGAGCTACCCAGTTAAAACATCTGAAAAATTCTCGGACATGGCTCAAGGAATATTTTGGCGAAGCCCCACTTGTGTTTGGTCCGGGTGGAGATGCTTACTCAAAAGACATAAAAAAGGGATTATTTACCTATCAGCTGGCAGGCGAAACCGGTTTTGGGCTGGCCCAGGATGTAAAAAACTTTTTTTATTTGGAAGGGAGACGAGTCATACAATTTCGCATGTCCAAAACATTTAATCTTCAGGACGACCCGGAACTTCCTTTATTCATGCTTCCTGTTCCTTTACGGTGGCACGACAGGGACTACCGTGTTTACGGTATGGACTTTCTGGAGAAACATTTGAGGAATGTTGAAAAAAAAGCCGGTAACAAAATTGAGTATATTTCCCTGGATGATTTTTGCGGCACTATGCATACCGATATTCAAGCCAAAGGCGGGGATGGTATTGAGTTCAGGTTAACGCCACACCCTTTTTTTTCAAGAAACCTTTTACGAAAAAAGAGCAAATGGTACTTTACAGCTCTCCCTGAACTATTGAGGGAACGACATTCCGACAAACCCATGTTCTCATTGAATGGGAAAGATCTTTCAGCCAAAAAGCTGAATGAATCCACCTATTTACTGGAAACACCTCCCCTTTCCGTTTCAGAAAACATTCTCAAAGTTCATTAAGGTTTACACCCATTCTAAAAGCTAACCAAAAATATTTGTTTTTTAAAAGAATCTTAGACAGGATTACAAGATAGACAAGATTATTGTTTTAGTCCAAAAGATGAATCCTGTTTATCTTGTTCATCTTGTCAAAAAAAAAGATTTTATTTATTTGAAAGTTCTAAGAACCTACAAAACATTCAACCGGCATTTGATCAAAGTAGACAATATAGAAAAGGCATCCCTCCAACAAATTTTCTTTCCTTCCATATAGCCCCTGGGTACGTAAGTTATGGGCGCCTCGTAAATCTTTTCCCGGCTTTTTAATAGCTTGGCCGTAACCTCTATGGTGAAATCAAAGTGATTGCACCTGACATCCAGT
>JAJDAS010000613.1 GCA_029261755.1 Nitrospinia bacterium | reverse complement strand
ACGATGAAAGGAATTATGAAGAAAGTGGCATACTGGCAGGATTATCATTTTGAACAGGATAGTTTACTTGATGCCGTAGATGACGATGAAGTCAGATGAAACAGCAATATAACGTATCTATTTAATCGGGTCAAGCCATAAAACCTAAAAAACTGAACTGGAGACATTATTTCGGGGGAATAGCGCTCTTTTTCCTCATGGTGCAACTGTGCACCGGACTTTACATGATGTTCTACTACGAGCCGGGCCTGCAGGATACCTACAAATCCATCCAGTACCTCACCAACGAAACCCTCTTCGGTTCCTTTTTTAGAAACACCCACCGATACGTAGCCTTCCTTCTCGTTTATATCACTTTCCTTCACATGGTGAGGAGTTTTTACAGAGCGGATTACCTGGGCAGGCGGATGAATTGGCTCACGGGAGTTGCTCTTTTCCTACTGGTGCTGTCATTCACCGTCACCGGCGCCATTCTTCCCTGGGAGTGGAAGGGGTACTGGATTATGGAGATGTTTATCAATTTCGTGGAGACCTTTCCACTGGTTGGGACGGAACTCAGGCATTTTTTCATGGACACCTATACCCCCATGAGGAATTTCATTGTCCATAACCTCTTCCTCCCCTTAATCACCTTCATCCTGTTGCAATACCATTGCCTTTCCAGGTTGAAAAAGAGAGGGTTTACCACTTATCTGCTGAATCACTCTTTCATCATTCTACCGGCTCTTTTGGTGGCAATCGGACTGGTACTTTACTATCCCATTCCCACCGAGGACCCGGAGATTATCCCCATGCCATTGGAAGGACGCTTTATCCCCGCGCCGGAGTGGTTTTTCGTCACCTTCCTCTTACCCTTTTGGAAGTTCCACAAATACACCGTTCCTACCTTCACCTTTTACATTCCTCTAGCGATCATTGCCCTCATGTTCGCCCTCCCCTACCTCCACCGGAAAAAATTTGTACAGGGGTTTTCTTTAAAAAAACTACTTCTGTACGTACCCAGCACCCTGCTGATTCTTTTTCTATTCTTCGGGACCATCTACGGAAGCTACGACTCCCCATGGGCAGGCTGCAACTGCTGCCACAACGTTTCCATGGGGAAAAGGATGGGAATACCACCGGTTACCTTCAAGGACAGGAACAGAAATCCCCTCAACGAAAATAAGAAGTGGATGATGCTCCATTGGTACGAACCGCAGGTTACGTGGTGAGGAAGCAATGAATCATTGAGAGATTGAACCATTGAATCACTGTAACTTTTCAATCACTCAATGATTTATTGATTTAATTGACAAATTTCAGAACATCAGATATTTTGACAATCAGAGGAGATCAAAATGAATCAGGATATTAATACGAAAGTGGGGAAAAGAGGCTCTATCGTCATCCCGGTGGTCACCCTTCCAGTGGAAATTTACACCAAGGAACAAAAGGCCGAATTTCTGCTAAATAATACGGTCACGGTCCTGGAATATGACGAAGCGGCGAAGGAAGTTCGTGCCATGGGACTCGACCCGGAGGCCATTTCCCATAAAAAGCCGGACGAGGCATAAGGGTAGACAAGGTTTTACTTAACGTCAATATTTCGGGCAACAGCTTATGGTGTCCGCATCTTGATGCTGCGGGACTACCTAATAATTCATTGATTCAATGCTCTTACTGCCGTTTTTCTTCACCAAAACTGCCACGGTGCGGTTTTGCTTGGAGAGATACTTTTTCGCAACGCGCATGATATCGTCCGGCGTTATCTTGCGGATTTCCTTGGGGTGATTCAGAAAATAACGCCAATCACCCGTGAGGATTTCAAAATACGAAATGCGGGAGGCCATACCGGCGTTAGAACCTAATCCTCTGATGAATCCGGCCTCTATCTGGTTCACCACCTTCTGCAGTTCTCTTTCCGAGATAGGTTCCTTTTTCAATTTCTCGATCTCTTCGTAAAACGCCTCTTCCACCTCTTGTACCGTATGAGGATGACGTGGAGCGCCGTTGAATACGAAGAGGTTTGGGTATCTGGAGCCCGGCGTGTCAAAGGTGCCTGCAGAGGCGGCTATCTTCTTGTCACGCACCAAACTCTTATAAAGCTTGGAGGTGCGACCGGAAGAAAGGATGGAGTGGATGACGTCGAACACATAATCGTCTTTGTGTGGAAGCGTGGGCCTGTGGTAGCCGATGAGCAGCATAGGTTCCGCGTCGAATTGAATTTCAAGTCGCCTTTCTCCCTTTTGCTCCGGTTCCTTGGTGGAAAGGGGACGGGGTAGCGTTTGAGGAGGTATGTGGCCGAAATATTTTTCTAGCAGTGCTATGACCTCCTCGGGGTTGATATCCCCCACCAAAGCCACCACGGCATTATTGGGAGAATAAAAGGTCTTCAAAAACTTTTCCGTGGCCTTTTTGGAGAGGAATCGGATATCCGTAGGCCAACCGATGACGGGTTTTTGGTAAGGGTGGGCGGTAAAGGCCGCCGCCAAGAACTGCTCATACAGAACACCGCTTGGGGAGTTGTCTATCCGCATTCGCCTTTCTTCCAGAATCACTTCCCTTTCCGTGTAAAACTCGCGCAATACCGGGTTTTCCATCCTGTCTGACTCCAGGTTCGCCCAGAGCTCAAGCCTGTTAGATGGAAGATTGATGATGTAGGTGGTGGAGTCGTTACTGGTGGATGCATTGAATCCGGTGCCGCCGTTTTGCTGATAGTATTTGGAGAACACCTCCGACTCCACCAGTTTTTTATGCTCCTTTTGTACCTGCTTCAACTCCGTTTTCATCTTTTCGATTTTAGCGAGATCCTTTGCCGCTCCCTTCAGTTCTTCCAAATCCAGGGCCACAGCAAGTTTTTCGATCTCAATTAAAATCGGTTTCTCTTTTTCGTAATCCCTGGTGGCCAGACGCTTGGTCCCTTTGAACAGCATATGTTCCAGGAAATGGGCGATCCCCGTCTCCCCCGTCACTTCGTCCACCGCTCCTACTTTATAGCGCATGTAGATGGATACGGTGGGCGAGGTATGCCTCTCCATCATGACGATCTTCAAACCGTTTTTCAGCGTATGTTCCTTGATTCGCGATTCCAGGTCGAAGGAATAGGCGCTGGAGGCGAGGGTCAGAAAGCCGAGAGCAAAAGCAGGCAGAAAATATTTTAGATTTTTGATTTTCATTGTTTGTTAACCTGGAACCGTGAACCCTGGAAGGTTGAACCTGGGCATTCACATTTACTCATCGATCAACCGTTGAAAGGCCTGAATCGCCTCAGGGGAGTTCCATTCCCGAGCACCGGGAATTCTGGAAACAATCATCCCTGACTTGTCAATAATAAAAGTGGCCGGGATAGAACGAGTTTGATAGAGGCTCTGGATCAACCCGTCGGGAGACAACAAAACGGAAAAGCTAAACTGGTTCTTTTGGATATAGTCGTTGATGGCCTTTGGATCGGTTTTATCGATGCTCACCGCCAGCACGGCAAAATCTTCGTCTTTCAGCTTCCGGTAAAGCGCCTCCATGGCCGGCATTTCCACAATGCAGGGATAGCACCACGTGGCCCAAACGTTCAGCAAAACCACCTTGCCTTTGTAGTCCGAAAGGGTATGCTTTCTTCCCTCCACATCATAAAGGGTGAAGTCCGGCGCTGGGAACCCACGGTCCGGATAGGCGTTGAGATTCACCTCCGCCCGGAGGCTCGTGGGAATCAGAAGCAAAAAAAACAAAAGAAAAACGGTTAAACAACAATTTTTTTTCAACATCAGGAACACCTTTAGACTTAGAGACCTAAAAAGAATGGAGTACTGGAAGAACAGAATGATAAAACCTAGTTTTTAAAACCACCTTCCAGCATTCCACCATTCCGGTCTTGTTTTTTCCATCACTCCATCACTCCATTTTTTTTAGTAGTAGACCTTATGTTTGAGAGCAAGGACTTCGTCTCTCATCTTTTCCAGCTTCATTCTCTGGCTCATGAACAACAAATAAAGAAGGGTAAAGGCTGCCAGGGAAACTGTTAATGTGATTGCCATGGAGGAGGCCATGCCGGAAGCGACTCCCTCTTCCATATTGAGCATCTTCGGTTGGGGATGAAAGGTCCTCCACCAGAGCACCGAAAAATGGATGATGGGGATGTCCAGGAAGCCGATGATACCCAGAACCGCAGCGAACTTGGCCCTCATAGCGCCTGCCTCTGCATGGGCGCGTAGCATGAGATACGCCATATAGATGAGCCAAAGAATCAGAGTGGATGTGAGCCTGGCGTCCCATACCCACCAGGCGCCCCAAATGGGCTTCGCCCAAATCGGACCGGTAATGAGCACCAGGGTGCAGAACACGATTCCTATCTCGGCGGAACTATGCGCGATGATGTCCCATTTCCTATCCTGCTTCCAAAGAAACATGATGCTTGCCACAAAGACCACGAAAAAGGCCATGAAGGCTATCCAGGCGCTGGGAATATGGAAATACATGATGCGTTGGACATCGCCCTCCATTCGCTCCGTTGGCGCATAGAGAAAGATGAAGCATATGGAGGTCAAAACAGTGACGAGCGCCGCCCAGATTAAAATTTGGCTGCATTTGCACTTCTTTGAATTATCGGTCTGCATGGAGTCGGGCATGGTGGAGTCTGAAGTATTGGAGTGTTGGAGTACTGGAGTATTGGAAATTTAGATGAAGAATCGTTCCGATCACTCCATCACTCCGAAGGAGCTTCTTCAGGCTGAATTTTCGTCTTAATAAGCTCGATCTCCTTTTGCAGGGTGCTGTTTCTGCGGGAAAGGGAGAATTGGTAGGCAAAAAAGACAATCCAGATAATCAGGTTCGCGGCAAAGAGATAGTTGAGGTTATTCATAGAGAAGTGGGTTCATTCCTGGATAAGATGTTCAAAAATCATGATGGAAGCCGTAAAGAAGATGATATCAAAGGCCCCTATCAATTTCAACCAACCGGCTGCATCCGAGACAGGCCCGCCGTCCAGAAAAATGGCGGTGACCTTCACAGCACCGATGACGATGGGAATCACCAGAGTGAGCAAAAGGATGGGAAGCAGTATCTCCCTGGCCTTTAGCCGCACCGACATGGCCGAAAGGAGAGTACCCAATGCAACGAAGCCGAAAGTTCCCATGAAGGTGATGAGAACAAGTTTGCCGACCAAGGCGGTTGACAGATCCAGATTAAAAAATAAAATGAATACCGGCAAAATCATGGCCTCCATCATGGACATAAAAACCAGGTTCCCTATGGTTTTCCCGATATAAATGGAACTTCGGTCCATGGGAGAGAGCATGATGCCCGCGAGGCAATCGTTTTCCATTTCGTGGGCAAAAGACCGGTTGAGCCCGATGGTCCCGGCAAAGATGAAGGCTACCCAAAGGGCCGCCGGGGCGATATCCAGTTTGCTCACCATTCTCAGGTCAATGGAAAAGATGAAAATGATGATGGTCAAAACAGCGAAGACAAACATGGCGAGAAAAATCTCTTTGGTCCGCCATTCTGCGGCCAGGTCTTTTCGGACGATGGCTTTGATTTCTCTAAACATTTTCACCTCTTCCTCGATTCCCGGTCCACTGTCTCGAAATAAACATTTTCGTAGTACTCACGGTCAATCTCGTCGATGGGTTGATCAGAGACGATTCTTCCTGACACCTGAATCATCACACGATCACACATTTCCAACCCTCTGGCAATATTATGGGTGACCATGACGATGGTTCTCTCCTCCGTATGGAGGCGATGGAGTATTTTTTTCAGGTTTTTCGCTGCATGCTGGTCCAGGCCGGTATAGGGTTCATCCAGGAAGAGTATCTTCGGCTCATGCAAAGTGGCTCTGGCAATGGAGACACGCTGTTGCATGCCCCTGGAAAAATTTTTCACCAAATCGTCCTGCCTGTCGGTGAGCTCCACTTCCTCTATGGCCTTGGCGATCCTTTCTTCCAGCCTGTCCATTCCGTAAATCTCTCCGAAAAATCTCAGGTTTTCCACAGGAGTCAAATTGTTGTACAGATAGGTATGGTGAGAGATCACCCCTATCTCCTTTCTGGGTTCGGGGTCGCCATTGGAAAGGTCCCATCCGTTGATGAGGGCCTTACCGGAGGTGGGAGCCACTAAACCGGACAGGATGCGAATCAAGGTGGTCTTGCCGGCACCGTTGGGACCGAAGATGGTGAGATTTTCCCCGTGGTTGATGGAGAGGTCCATGCCGCGAAGGGCATGGATATGCCCAAATGCTTTAACCAATTTGGTTGCTTGAATAGCTGGATGCGATACCGTATTTTCCGGCATGTTTGCGTTATTGATGGGATGAGAAGGAAGGAGGAAAAAGACGTGGTACTTGTTTCCACACAGTAAATAACTCTTGCCAAAAATGTTAGGAGATTATGTTGAGAAAGTCAATCAACCGGGACCTTAAACCATTTCTCATGGTTTACGCGGGAGACTTATCATCTGCAATGTAATAAATCGTAACTTGCGTTGTGTCTCTCAGAAAATTGATCTCCCCGATATCCACTCTCTGGACATTCAGGCCTGTTCTTTCTCTAAGGTCCTTGATCATTTCCTCTCTTTTTTCCGGCTTAATGAGGTCAATTTTCTCATAAAAAATGTGCTTGGAAAATTCATTTTTACAGTACCAGGCTCTTTCCAGAACATAGGTGGTAAACAAAATCGCCGAGTTTGTGAAAATCAATTCGGCATAACTTACTTTCTTAGTAGCCAAAGCATTGATTACAGACAAACCGATGACGATGAAAAGGTAAGTCATCTCCCTGATGGGAATGGGGTCCGTCCTGTATCGAAGCAGGGTAAAGACGGCAAAGAGTCCCAATGCAAATCCAAGCTGCAACTTAACGTTCAACATAAGTATGCAAACAAAAAAGACAACGACGCCAAACATCACATAGGTGAAGGGATAGTCTTTTTTTGTGGCAGTAGGAAAATAGAGGCACCGAACGAGAATGTATAGAACCAAAAGATTGAAGGAGAAGCGAATGATCACCTCAAAAAAATCGGCAAAATCAATCAGCTTGATTCCGAAAAGTCGCCATTGGTCTTCTAATTGAATTAAGTATTCCATAAATGATACGCCTTTAAGATAGATGTAGTTTTTCTCCGGTTGTCAGCCTATTGTAAGCCAAAATCCTGGGCTTGAACCGATTGTACTTTACCATGGGATAAAACATATTAATACCAAAGCAATATTTGCTAAAGCGCGTTTCCTGCACTCTATTTTCCCGCATGATACGGATAAAGTCGGATGAAGCGGAAAATGTATCCTGCTTTACTTCAGCAACCACAATTTGCTCCAGCTCTTTTCTCGCACCTTCCTTAGCCGAATAGGCCAGGCTCACATCAATGGTAGCCCGTTCTCTGAACTCTTTTTCCACCAAGGCCAATCTTGAATACTCCACGGATAAACTTGGAGCCAGGTTTCCGGGGTAGTTAACCATTCTCTTATCGATAAAGTTTTCTTCCGCATCGGATAGATTCCTTTGCTGGAATTGGGCGGCTCCAATCTCCATTCTTTTTTTGCGGGTTTTTTCCTGGTTATTTTTGAATTTCACCTCTACAAAGTGCAACTGTGAATCTATATATTTTCTAAATCGCACCTTATAGCGATTCATTTTCCCATTGTGGTGGTCAAGATAAAACTTGAATTGGCCGGTATCAAAATACTGGGAAGCATAATGCTGTATGCG
>JAJDAS010000612.1 GCA_029261755.1 Nitrospinia bacterium | reverse complement strand
TAGCAAGAAAGTATCGGCCCCCATTCTATCTCTCCATAAAAGGAAACCATGAGAGGATAAAGAAAGGTGCCCGCCAACATGACGCCGTACACAGCCAGACAAGCGGCGAATTTCCCAAAGACCGCCTCCGCATCCCGAATGGGATAGGTGAGCAACAGTTCAATGGTCCCCATTTTCTTCTCTTCAGCCAGCAAACGCATGGTGAGAAGAGGAACCATGAGGAGAATTACAATGACTATGTTGGAATAAAGGGGCTGGCAAATCATTTCGGTGAGGTTGAGCTGGCCCAGCATAGCCGGGTTTTGGGATCCCATGGAAAAGACCAAGTAGTTAATAATCGAATAGATGTTGTAAAAGAAATAGCCCGATATCAACAGGAACATGGTAATCACCACATAGGCGATGGGGGAGTTAAAATAACTTTTCAGTTCTTTTTTAAAGACCGGAACGAAGTTTCTCATGCGTTTCTCCCTTCTTCTTCCTTGGTCACCAGTTTGATAAAGATGTCTTCCAGGCTCATTTCCAGTGGCCTTAATTCCAACAAGCCCCATCCATGTTCGTGAATGGTTTTGGAAATTCCTTTTCTCACCTCATGTCCCTTATCCGATTCCACCACATAGGAATGAACGCCTTTATCTCCGACGTCCCCTTCCCTATTGGCGCTCTTCACACCGGCAACCGAACCGATTTCACCGATAACTTCCTCCGACGGTCCTTCCACTTTCACCAATAGGCGCGAGGTTTTCTCTAACTGGTGAGTCAGGTTGTCGGGGGTGTCCACCGCCACGATCTTGCCGTCATTAATGATAATAATCCGATCGCACAGTTGGCTCACTTCCGGGAGGATATGGCTGCTAAGGATGATGGTCTTTTCTCCCGCAAGGGATTTGATCAGTTGGCGGATTTCAATGATTTGCTTGGGGTCCAAACCGGAGGTGGGTTCGTCGAGGATCAGTAGTTCCGGATTTCCGAGAAGGGCCTGTGCAATTCCCACTCTTTGCTTATACCCCTTGGAGAGGAATTGGATCAATTTCCCTGCCATGCTTTGTACGCCGCAGGTTTCCATAGCCTCTTCCACATGTTTTTTCCTCTCCTTCCTTGGAACCCCCTTTATTTCAGCTACGAAATGCAGGTAGCTCCTGGGGGTCATGTCGCCATAAAGCGGGACGTTCTCGGGAAGGTAGCCCACTTTTTTTCTCACTTCCAGGGAATGGGAGAATACATCCAGTCCCCCTATTTTTGCCGTACCGGTGGTGGCGGGATAAAAACAGGTGAGGATGCGCATGGTGGTGGATTTCCCTGCCCCGTTTGGACCAAGGAAACCGAGAATTTCCCCTTTCTCTACTTTGAAGGATATATTCTTCAGGGCCGGGAAAGGGCCAAAATATTTGGAAAGGTTTTCGACTTCTATCATTGGGTTAACTGGCAGGTTGGACTACAAACCGGCGGGACCGATAAAAAAAGGTAATTGCTCACGGGACATGGCTACCGAGTATAAAAAAGCTGCTATCCCATTCATAGAGGGAGCAATGGAGTGGTGGAGTACCGGAGTATTGGAAAAACCCAAAGCAAATGACTCGATTCCATTGTAAAACGGAAATCCTGGCCCCATTACTCCATCACTCCATTACTCCACCGGTTACTGGTAAACGACAACCTTTAAAAGCGTACGGAAAAACCCGTGAACGCATACAAAAAGGGTATTTGGAATGATTTTGAAGGGCTGGATGTCCGCGATACATCATCGCTCCACTGGGACAGGCCCAGTGGTGGCGCGGTTTACTTGGCATTTCCTGGGTACTAGTCATGGCTACACCGGGTCAGGCCCGGATGGTGGCCTTTGCAACCAGGCTTTCAACCATTGAACCTTGAACCTGGTAACCTATAAGTAGTTACAAAAACCGGGTTTTCTGCAAAGGTCCTACGCTTCCGCTTTCTCAGCTACATCCTCAGCTACACTCTCCTTAGCACTCTCCTTTGCACTCTCCTCAGCACGCTCTTTAGCGGAAGATCTAAGCCCACTTTCATCAATGGTAATTTCAATTTTCCCCGCCTCAATCTCAGCCATCGCAATATCCATAAGCGAGGTGCCCTTTGCCGTTGCCATGGGGGGTGCGCCTTTTTCCAGTTGCCGTACTCTTTCGGCAATTACTCTGATTGTGGCAAACTTGTTGGTGTTCTTCTCTGGTGTTTCTTCGGTGGCTTCAGCCATAAAATCTCTCCTTTTGTCATTAATGAGTTAAAGGTTTGAAAGACGGGAAAACAATCATTATATATCATTATTTCGTTTCTTCAAATTCCGCGTCTACAACATCATCATCCGTTTTTTTCTTCCCGTCGTCAGATGGTTGGCCACCTTCACCTGCTTCCGCCCCAGGTCCACCTGGTGCATCTGCTGCTCCCTGCGCAGCGGTCTTCTTGTACATCTCCTCCGCCAGTTTGTGGGAAGACTTGGTCAAAGTCTCCATAGCGGTCTTAATCTGATCAATATCCTTGGACTCCAGAGCCTTTTTTGCACCTTCGAGGTCCGCCTCAATTGCCTTGACTTCTTCCTCGGACAGCTTATCCTTATTTTCATTGAGAGTCTTTTCAGTGCTGTAGATCAGGGAGTCCGCCTGATTCTTGATTTCGATCTCCTCACGGCGCTTCTTGTCTTCGGCAGAATGGGCCTCGGCGTCTTTCACCATATTTTGGATTGCGTCCTCACTCAAACCACTGGAGGAAGTTATGGTGATCTTCTGCTCTTTCCCGGTGCCTAAGTCTTTGGCGGAGACGTGGACAATCCCGTTGGCGTCAATGTCAAAAGTCACCTCGATCTGAGGAACACCCCTTGGAGCCGCCGGAATACCAACCAGATGGAATTTGCCCAGGGTTTTGTTGTCGGGGGACATCTCCCGTTCACCTTGAAGAACATGAATCTCCACGCTGGTCTGATTATCTGCGGCAGTGGAAAAGGTTTCGCTCTTTTTGGTGGGGATGGTGGTGTTTCTATCAATGAGTTTGGTCATAACACCGCCAAGGGTTTCAATACCCAGAGAGAGCGGGGTTACATCCAGCAGGAGGATGTCTTTCACATCGCCGCCCAGAACGCCGCCTTGTACCGCCGCGCCCATGGCAACCACTTCATCCGGGTTTACACCTTTATGAGGATCTCTGCCGAAAAGGTCTTTCACCAACTGATACGCCATGGGGGTCCTGGTGGAACCTCCCACCAGCACGGCCTCGTTTATCTTGCCCGAGTCTAACCCGGCATCGGAGAGAGCCCGTTTGCACGGGTCCTGGGTTTTTTCGATCAAATCCCCAACCAACTGCTCAAACTTGGAGCGGCTCAGGTTCACGTTCAAATGTTTTGGCCCTGAAGCATCGGCGGTGATGAAAGGCAGGTTGATGTTGGATTCCATGGTGGTGGAAAGCTCGATTTTCGCCTTTTCAGCACCCTCTTTTAGTCTCTGGAGCGCCATATTGTCCTTGCTGAGATCCACCCCTTGGTCCTTTTTGAACTCCGCAATCAACCAGTCGATGATTTTCAAGTCCAGGTTGTCTCCTCCAAGATGGGTATCACCGTTGGTGGATTTTACCTCCACCACGTTGTCACCCACTTCCAGGATGGAAATGTCGAAGGTACCGCCGCCAAAATCGTAAACGGCGATCATTTCGTCCTTCTTCTTATCTAGTCCGTAGGCCAAAGCGGAGGCCGTAGGCTCGTTGATGATCCGTTTGACGTCCAGTCCTGCGATGCGGCCTGCATCCTTAGTGGCCTGCCTCTGGCTGTCGTTGAAATAGGCCGGAACAGTAATAACCGCTTCCGTCACCTTTTCTCCCAGGTAATCTTCGGCAGCCTTTTTCAGCTTTTGGAGAATCATTGCGGAGATTTCGGGCGGCGAATATTCCTTGTCGCCTACTGTGATCCGAACGTCGCCATTGGAGGCTTTTTTGATTTTATAAGGCACCATCTTCATCTCTTCGGAGACTTCATCAAATTTCCGCCCCATGAACCGCTTGATGGAAAAGATGGTGTTTTCCGGGTTGGTGACCGCCTGCCTCTTGGCCACCTGCCCTACCAGGATCTCTCCTTCTTTGGAAAAAGCCACCACGGAGGGGGTGGTATTGCTCCCCTCTTCATTAATAATGATCTTGGGTTCTCCCCCTTCCATAACAGCTACAACCGAGTTTGTGGTACCTAAATCAATTCCAATAATTTTTCCCATCTGATTCACCTTTCTATGGTTAAATTTGTAATTATTTTTGGATTCTTTTATTTGGCACTACTTTTATAAGATTGGGTTTTCGGGTTGTCAAGAAGATTTTCTCATGGCTCTTGCCCAATTCATTGGTAATTTGATATGATTACTTTTTGTGGCTGTTGCGGATAAAAACCATAAATACCCTAATACTCAAAGGAAAATAACTATGTTTGGTATCGGCATGCCCGAAATGATGGTAATTCTGGTCATTGCCCTGATTGTGATCGGGCCCAAGAATTTGCCGGAGATCGCCAAGACCCTTGGCAAAGGATACCTACAGTTTCAAAGGGCTTTTAAAGAAGTCAAAGGCACCATTGACGAAGAGGTAGACGAGATCAAAAAAGAGGCCGAAGTCCCCCCGGACAACGAGATCAACAAGCCGGAATACTGAAAGATATTTTAGATTGATGATTGATGATTTGAGGAATGTTCTTTAAAAAAAAACTACCACCAATCAAAAATCATCAATCATCAATTTATTACACCTACCAACGAACTTCTGAATACAATCCATGTCCGAAACAGAAGATACCTCCTCCCCCGAAAAATTTAAGGTCCGAAAAGTAGGTGAAGACGAAAAGCTTCCTTTCACCGCACATCTTGCGGAACTGAGGCACCGTCTGCTCGCCGCCTGCATCGCCGTATTTGTCTGTTTCGCCGCCTGCTATTCTTTTATTGGTTTTTTCATCGATATTTTGGAGATGCCCATCCGGGAGGCGGCCCCTAATCTGAAGCTGTCCTTCCTCTCGCCCACAGAAGGCTTTTTCGTCAGCATGAAGGTGGGATTATTCGCGGCCATTTTCTTTGCCTGGCCCTATATCCTTTATCAAGCATGGATGTTTATCGCTCCCGGCCTAATCAGAAAAGAACGCCGGTATATCATTCCCCTGATTGTTGTAGGCACCTTGTTTTTCGCCCTGGGGGCGAGTTTCAACTATTTCATCATCCTTCCCTTTGGTTTGAAATTCCTTATCGGATTCGGCGAGACCTATTGGCAAGCCAATATCACCATCGATTTTTACCTCTCCTTTTGCGTCAAGCTCACCCTGGCTTTCGGACTGGTTTTCCAGCTTCCCATCATCATCGCCGTTCTCGGCAAGTTGGAGATGGTAACCTCCGAACAACTAAAAAAGGGGCGCAGCTATTCCGTTGTGGGCGCCTTCATCATCGCCGCCATCCTGACTCCACCGGACGTGCTGACTCAATGTCTCATGGCCGGTCCTTTGGTAATCCTCTATGAAATGAGCATCCATGTGGTAAAGTTCATCGAGAAGAAGAACGTTGAAGCCGAAGAAGCCACCAACGAAGCGCAGTAAAAAGGGGGCGGTCGTGAGTCAGACAAGGGTCCATCTGAAAATTACCGGAATTGTGCAAGGAGTTTTTTACCGAGCCACCACCCATTCCACTGCGGAACGTCTCGGCTTGAAGGGTTGGGTGAGAAATCTGTACGATGGCTCAGTTGAAGCAGTTGCGGAAGGAGAAGAGTCGGTTGTGAACGAACTCATCGCGTGGTGTAGGAAGGGTCCTTCCGGCGCCGTGGTGGACAATGTGGATGTCAGACGTGAAGAACCCACCGGAGAGTTCACCGGTTTTAGGATCCGTTATTGATTCCAGCAAAATAATAGAGCAAAATGAACCAAAATTTTCTTAACCACAGATTTCACAGATGACACAGATTTATTTTAACGTGTAAGAGCCTAATATCATGAATGACCCGATAACCGTAAAAAAAATGGAGGCTATAGTACCGGAGGAGCCTCGAAGTGATGAAGCCTTCCTGATAGTCCTCAAGGGAAAGGACGAAAATGAAAAATTTGCTCTTTCCGGGAAAAAGGACAAAACCTCATCCATCTACTCTTTTGGTCGTGCAAGAGAGTTGAGTGACTATGTGGTTGAGGACGAAAAAGTGAGTCGTTGCCATTTCAAAATCATTTGCAGGGATGACACCTATTTTCTGATTGATAACGGTAGTTCAAACGGAACAGACCTCAACGGAGTGCCGGTTATCGGTGAAGTGCGGTTGCATAATAATGACAATATCCGGGCAGGCGACACCTTCCTAAAATTTCTTCAATGTGATATTGAAAAAAGATTTCTGGAGAATCTCCTTGAGAAAATCAATAAGGACAACATGACGGGCGCCTATAATCATGGTTTTTTTATTTCTTATATTGAAAAATATTTTGCCGAGACCCGGAGAAGTGGCCGAAAATTTTCGGTTATTGCATTCGACATAGACCATTTTAAAAAAATAAACGATACTTTCGGGCATCAAGCGGGAGACTATGTCTTAACGGAAATGTGCAAAATTATCTCTAACAGAATCAGAAAATCGGATATTCTTGCCCGGATGGGTGGAGAAGAGTTTAACATCAAGCTACCTGATACTCCCCTTCAAAATGCTACGTTGGTAGCCGACAGCATACGGCAAATAATCGAAGACTATACCTTTGAACATGAAAAGAAGCTTATCAATGTAACCATTTCCATGGGAATTGTAGAATATGACGAGAACTTTAAATCGCCTGTGGAAATTTTAAAGGTGGCGGATAACCGGCTTTACGCAGCAAAAAACTCGGGAAGAAACCGGGTTGTTTCTGAATAGTCCACACGAATGTTTAATAGCGTCACTTCTCCATCCCTCCCCCTGCCTTATCTAGACTCTCTCTTCTCACCAAGTAAAGAACAAAAACTTTTTAACCACGAATTTCACTAATTTCTCGAATTATTTTTTATAAAATGCTTCTCATTATTAATTGGTGCAATTAGTGTAATTCGTGGTTCCATTTCGTCCTTAAAGGAAGACCTCATGCAAAACCAATTCAACTGGACCTTATTCGAAGAGTTGCCTGTTATTGGAATACTTCGTGGCTACTCCATGGATCAGGTGAAAAAGATTGTTCAACACTCGGGAAAGGGTGGTTTGCGGAACATCGAAATCACCATGAACTCGGAAAATGCAACGGACCTGATCCGTCTCACCCGGGAAACGGGTCAAGAGAAAATGAATGTCGGCGCCGGGACGGTATGCACTCTGAAGGATTTAGACTCCGCACTTGCAGCCGGAGCTACCTTTATCGTCACTCCCATTGTGAATTCCGACGTTATTCAGGCTTGCAAAAAAGAAGGCGTCCCCGTTATTGCAGGCGGTTTTACTCCGACGGAAATTTTTAACGCGTGGCAGCTTGGAGCGAATATGGTTAAACTCTTTCCGGCCAATCGCTTCGGTCCTGCCTATTTGAAGGATATCACGGGCCCACTCAACCACATTAAGCTAGTTCCAACGGGCGGCGTCAATTTAGAGAATTTCCGGGAATACAAACAAAACGGCGCATATGGATTTGGCGTTGGGAGTCCCCTGTTCCATAAAGATCGAGTTGCGGAGGAAGATTGGGGATGGGTGGAAAGGCAGGCGGAGAAGTTTGTGGAAATATACAAGAAGGAAAAAAAATAGCTTAGGAATACAGGAAAGGCAGGAAGAATGAAAAAAAAACTTTGAAATTCCTGTAATTCCTGTATCCCTAAGGGTAAAAAGGTTTTGGGGTTTACCTTAATGAGTAATTCTTATTTAAAGTCCTATAACTCTTGGGAAGGCAGGAAAGGCAGGAAGTCCATACCACCCTTGCCTACTGCTTACTCCTTACTACCTACTCTTTAGTTGAGGCTCTGCCTCGCTGTGTAGTTCCGTGGCCAAAATCCCTCAAGAAGAAGACCAGCTTATCGTTATCACCCAAAGCGCAAAAGAAGCCCGGGATTACGAGCTGCTTTTTCTCGCCAGAGAAATCCCTTTTTCTCGAAAAACGGATCCATCCCAGCATACCCTTGTGATTCCCAACGCCTTTTCCACGAAGGCCAAAAGAGAGATGGAACTCTTTCACAAGGAGAACCGAAGATGGCCCTCCAACTATGCCTTGGGGATGCAAAAGACCCCCCATTTTCCCTTCATCCACGAAATTGTTCTGTTGTGCCTTGCCGCCTTCCACTGGATTTCCACTCGCCCCAACGCGCCACACTCATGGATTGAAAAAGGAAGGAGTTCGGCCGAGGATATTCTTTCGGGCCAGTGGACCCGATCCGTTACCGCCCTTACTCTGCATGGAGACTATACACACCTCTTAAGTAACCTGGCCGCTTTATGGCTTTTTGTGAGCGGAGTCTCCCAGTATGTGGGAAGCGGGATGGCGTGGTTCCTGGTTTTATTATCGGGCGCATTAGGGAATATTCTCTCCGCCTGGTTTTTTGGCATCGACCATTTTTCCATCGGTGCTTCCACTTCGGTTTTCGGAGCTGTGGGCATCCTGGGCGGGATGCGGGCCATCAGCAGGTTTTTTGAAGGGGCCACATGGAAGCGGAGCATTCTCCCCATTGCCGCAGCTCTGGCCCTGCTGGCCATGTTGGGGGCAAACCCCGAAACGGATGTGATGGCCCACCTTTTTGGTTTTTTGGCGGGGTTGGTGGTGGGACTTCTTTCCGCCTCCCTTTGTTCGGAGAAGTTAGCCGGGAAAGCAACGATTCAATGGTTGGCTTTCGGAGTTTTTGGATTGACGGTGGTCATGTGCTGGGTAGAACGGTTGAAAGATTTTTAACCACTAATTTATCGAGGAACGCGAAGATAATGTCAAAACAGCTTGAAAAAAACATTTCAGGTGCTAATATAGCGAATATTACCATCAACGGTATTTGGATCTTTGTAAATGAGAAGGAATACTTTTTGCCTTACAAGGAATACCCATGGTTCAAAGAGGCCCAAATATCGGAAATCCAAAATGTAGAATTACTTCACGAAAATCATCTCCGCTGGCCCGAACTGGATATTGATTTGGAAATAGAATCACTTGAACACCCCGAAGAATACCCGATGATCTATAGATAAACCACATATTTTTTCGAGTGTGGCTTATCCATTAGAAGTCTGGTTGTCAAGACCAACCCCTCCCGTGTTACTCCGTACATCCTTTCTTGTTTCCATTTTCGCGTTTACCTATAATGAAATTTTAAGCACGAAGACACAAAAAACTTTCTAACCACGAATTACACAAATTGCACGAATTTTCATTTTTTTATTTCGTGAAATTTGTGTAATTCGTGGTTCCATCTCTTTGATTTTAAAAGATACCTACCCTCTTCCATCTTCGATGTTCAAAAAGAATCTTTTCATCAATATTGCTTTGCTCCTGGTCAGTACTTTTATCACTTTAATGGCTATGGAGCTGATATTCCCTTCCGTTTTCAACAGGGTTCCCCTGGAACTGTACCACGGCCTTGATGAAGGAATGAGGGCCATGGCGCAAACTTCCAAGAAGTCGGTTTCCCCCAAGAACTATATCGCATTAATGGGGGATTCCTATGCGGAAGGGATTGGTGATTGGTTGAAGTCGGAGCTGAAAAAAGACAATCCCTTCGCCACGCCCGATTACCATTCCGCCCATGTGATATACAGAAAAACCGGCCAAGACGTGCTAAGCTTCGGCGCGGGAGGGTCGGGAAGCCTTCGTGGGTATGTGGCAGAGCCCATCACCCAGTATTCCTACATCAACTCCTTTTGGGGCTTCACCCTGGAAAAACCGGAAAAAGTTTTCGTTTATCTTTATGAGGGAAACGACCTCACGGACAACATCCTGGACCTGAAAGGCAGGTATTTCAACGAGTACGAAGCGGACCGCATTTACGAGCCTGAGTATTTTAAAAAATTCATTCGGGAAACGGTTTTGGAAAAAGACCCTCTTTATCAGGCAGGTTCCTTCTGGAAGAATTTTACCTTTTGCAGGTTTCTCTGGCAGGGAACGGGGAATGTAAAAAAGGAGATCAGGAGGGGCTTTAGAAAGTTAAAGAAATGGGGCCTGG
>JAJDAS010000611.1 GCA_029261755.1 Nitrospinia bacterium | reverse complement strand
AGGCAAAAAGAATAATCACTCACACGCCATCTTATACCCTGAGGCGCAACCGTTTTTGTAGTCCTCCGCTGCTTTGTCCATCTCTCCCATAATCTCGTTTGCCTGACCCCGAATGAAATACGCCTCCCCCAACTTTGGATCAAGCGTGATGGCCTGGTCCAAATCCTTAAAAGCGTTGTCGATGTCCCCCATATCCTTTCTGGCCCTGCCTCGCATCATATAAGATTTGGCGTATTTTGCGTCCTCCTTGATGGCCTGGGTAGTCAATTCAATGACTTTGGCGTAATCCGCGCTTCCGTAGGCTCGGCTGGCCTCGTTGCAAAGTTTTTCGGCTTTCTGCGTAGCCTGATTTTTACTCTTCCCCATCCAGTTGAACTTAAATGCCCAGCAATCAGTGGATAAAAACGCCAACAAAAGAGGAATTAAGTACCATGTTTTTTTCATAAATAATCTCCTGTGAAAAAAGGATATTTTGGCACAGAGTTGCACTGATTTTATTATGATCTTTAATCATAGACAATCAGTATCCTTCTGTGTCTATGTTCTTTTAACCGTGAACTCTTGGAACCATGAACCTGAGAACTAAGGCAAATAACGAGAGGCGGAGTACTTAATAGGGAAAGGGACGTCACTTGGTTACTTTTTTTATTTCGCCTGCTTCTTGGCTGTTTACGGAACTCAATTTTTTTGGGAGGATGAACCTTTCAAAGGGGCCGGAGAAGATATAGAGCGTAGCCATGAGAAAGAGCATGATCTGGGGAACAGTGGCGATGATGTAGATAGCCAGCACCGTGAAGACAAGCATACTGAAAGGCTTTTTTTTGTGAAGTTCGATGCTTTTGAAGTTTTGATACTTGATGTTGCTCACCATCAGAAAGGCCAGAAGGTAAACCACGAATACCAATACAAAAGGGTGGATCTTATCCAGGGAAAAAACGCCTTCCGTGATAATGATCAGGCTGGCAATGAAACCGGCGGCGGCGGGAGTGGGTAGGCCGATGAAGCAGTTGGCCCTTACCAGGGCGGACTGGGAATTGAAGCGCGCCAGCCGAAGAACGCCGCAGATGACGAACAGGAAGGCTGCCATCCAGCCAATCCTTCCGAAAGGGGTGAGAACCCAAACAAAGCTCAATACGCCGGGGGCGACACAGAAGGAAACCGTATCGGCCAGGCTATCCAGTTGCAGGCCGAAATCGCTGGTAGTGTTGGTGAGCCTCGCCACTCTCCCGTCCAGGATGTCGAAGAATATGGACAGGATAATGGCAATGGCAGCGTGATAGAATTTATGGTTGAAGGCGGCAATGATGGCATAGAACCCGCAAAAAATATTCATGCAGGACAGGAGGCTGGGAAGCAGAAAAATCCCTTTTTTTATTTGTTCATTTTTCATAGCCATCTTTCGCTCTGAATAAGAGCAGATTCGGTGTGACTTTAAAGTGATGCAGTTAATTCAGCTTCTTATCGCCAACCCAACTCATCATTTTTCGCAGTTTGTCACCCACCTCTTCAATCTTGTGCCCTGCATCCTTTTTCATTAGCGCGTTGAAGGTTGGGCGATTGACCTTGTTCTCCAGGAGCCACTCTTTTGCGAACTCTCCGCTTTGGATTTCCTTCAAGATTTTTTTCATCTCTTTCCTGGTCTCGTCGGTAATGATCCTCGGACCCCTGGTCACATCGCCGTAAGCAGCGGTGGTGGAGATGGAGTAACGCATGTTTCCGATGCCGCCTTCGTAAATGAGGTCCACGATGAGTTTCACTTCGTGTAAACACTCAAAATAGGCCAGCTCCTCCGGATATCCGGCCTCTACGAGGGTATCGAATCCGGCGCGAATCAATTCGCTGATGCCGCCGCAAAGAACTGCTTGCTCTCCAAAGAGATCTGTTTCCGTTTCATTTTTGAAGGTGGTTTCGATGGCGCCAGCTCTGGTTCCGCCTATTCCCTTGGTATAGGCCAGGGCAATCTCCTTGGCTTTTCCGGTGGCGTCTTGCTCAATGCAAAATAGACACGGCACGCCCTGACCATCCTTGAAAACGCGGCGGACCAGATGTCCGGGTCCCTTGGGAGCTGACATGAAAACGTCAACGCCCTTAGGCGGTACGATCTGATTGAAATGGATGTTGAACCCGTGGCCGAAGGCGATGGCGTTACCGTCTACCAGGCCAGGCTCAATTTTGCTTTTATAAACGTCCCCCTGTTTTTCATCAGGGATGAGGATCATGACAATGTCGCCTGCCTTAGCGGCTTCGGCGGTGGAAAGCACCGTTAGTCCTTCGGCTTCCGCCTTGGCCTTGGAGCGGCTACCTTCGGCCAATCCCACCACCACGTCCATGCCATTGTCCTTCAGGTTCAAGGCGTGGGCGTGTCCCTGGCTGCCGTATCCGATGATGGCGATCTTTTTTCCCTTCAAAGTTTCCAGATTAGCGCTGTCGTCATAATATACTGTCACCATTTTCAAAACTCCTTTTAAGAAAAGTTGTTAAATAAAGTTTAATCTAAGCAAAGATAAAGGATCTTTCCGTGTATTTCTGTGTATTCCGTTGGCTATGTATTTAAGATTTTCCTACGTTTTACCGGAACCGCCCGAACTCTCTCGCAACATAGCGATTTTGCCAGTCCTGATCACGTCCTTGACACCGAGGGGGCGTAACATCTCCAGAATGGCGGTGATTTTCCCCTCATCTCCCGTAGCTTCCAGGGTGTAAGTCCCCTGGCTCACATCCACAATTTTTCCTCGGAAGATTTCGCAAATCCGCAGAATCTCCGCACGATTCTGGGGCTGGGCATTCATCTTGATCAGTACCAGTTCCCGGTCTACGATCTCTTCGTTGGTCAGATCCACCACCTTGATCACGTCGATGAGTTTGTTCAACTGCTTCATGATCTGCTCGATGATCTGGTCGCTTCCCCTGGTGACGATGGTCATCCGGGACTTGGTGGGGTCCAGGGTTACCGCCACCGTGAGGCTTTCAATGTTGAAGCCCCTTCCGCTGAAAAGACCCGCAACTCTGGAAAGGACGCCAAAATGGTTTTCAACTAAGACTGATATGGTATGTCGCATCAGAGTAATGGTATATCTTCCGGTGGCCTGGAGGTTTTCTCTACTTTAGCTCCCAGCACTTTCCGCAAGTGTTCAAGATAGTCTTCCATTTTGCCTTCCTCCCGCAAAATGACGCCGATACGGGTTCTGCCCTTTCCTTCTCCGTTCTTCCTGTACCATTCGATGGTGGTTTCAATAACCGAGGGGATTTCATCATCCTCAATGAAGCGGGCTACCACCGGACCGTTGAAGGGGTGTCTGCCATGTTTGCCGCCTACGCGGACCAGATGGCCCTTCTTGCCTTCCTTCCAGGAGTTGGTAGGACAGGCGCGTATGCAGTCGGAGCAGTATAGGCATTTGTCCGCCTCGAAGATGGGCTTTCCTGTTTTAGGATCCGGGTCAATGGCGTCTTCCAGGCAGGCGGAGGCACAGATGGTGCATCCGATGCAGGAAGGTTCATCCCAATCCGGGAAAATGGCTCCCTGGAAACCCAGGTCCATTTCGTTGGTCCTGGCACAATCGATGGGGCAGCCGGAGAAAGAAATCTTGAACTTGTGATTGGTCTTTTCTCCGAAAAACTTATCATTTACGATCTTGGTCATCTTTTGGGTATCTGAGATGCCGTTGGGATTGTACTCGCACCCGCTGCAAGCTGTGGGGACTCGTACACGAGGTCCGCAAGAGGCAATCGGCTGGTCCACCTCTTTCAACTCTTCAATCACTTTGTTGAAGTCGTGGTAATCCACGTAAGGAATTTCCAGGGATTGTCTGAAGGAGAAATGGACATAACCTTTTTTGCCGTATTTCTCTGCCACCTCGGCGGCCTTTTTGAGCTTTTCCACCGGCATTCTGCCGCCGGGCGCCTGGAGCCGCACGGTGAACAGATCCTTTTGGCGTTGCTTGATGTATCCGCCGGTCTTCAGTTTGTCGAAATCGATATTTCCCTTAATGCCTTCGATGGTAGCGTCCACGGATACCTTTTTCTTCACGTCCTCTTCCAGGTTATGGTCCACCGTGATGTTCATGGGCTGCTTGATTTTTTCTTTTGACATTGGAAACTCCCGTTTTTTGATAAGGAAATTCGTGGATGAGTGAATAATATCAGCGTCTTGTAAAGAACTAACCATTATAGGAATTGGCCCTGGATAAAGTCAAGAAGGGGAGGGGGGTAAATCATTGAACGATTGAGTCATTGAGAGATTGAAAATGATTCATTGATTCAATGGCTCAATGTTTCTGGGAACGCGGGCGTCACGCCCGCACCACGCAGCCTAGACGGCTACGTTCCCTGCCAAACAGTCCGTTTCGGGCCTTGCTCAAAAATGCAACATAAGCCAACAGCAGGCCAGACCCCTTTTTCGATTTGCCCTTGTTCCCCGTTTGTGCTACATTTACGTGAAAAGGAGGTATATCATGTCTAAAACTGCAATGATCAGGGCAAGGATAGAGCCGGACCTGAAGGAAAAGGCTGAAGCCGTATTTCGTGAACTGGGTTTATCCGTTACTCAGGCCCTGGCCCTATTTTACAAGCAAGTGGAGCTTCGCCACGGTTTACCCTTTGACGTGGTGATTCCGAACTCCACCACGCAAAAAACCTTTGAAGATACGGACTCCGGCCGCAACCTTGTGGTGTGTAAGGACGCGAAGGATATGTTTGAGAAGCTGGGTATCTGATGCGTATTCCAGCCTATACCAAACAGTTTTCAAAGGACATGAAGAGGTCAAAGAAACGGGGGAAAAATATTGAGAAATTGAAGATAATCCTCCGTTCCATAATTGCCGGGGAAGACCTTGATCCTATCCACCGTGACCATAAGCTGGTGGGGAACTACAAAGGCCGCCGGGAGTGTCATATAGAATCTGACTGGTTATTGAGTTACAAATTTGTAGGAGACCAGGTCTTCTTTGAACGAACAGGGAGCCATTCGGATTTGTTTAAGTCCTGAAAAATAAATCCATCAATGTTTCTTGGAGCGCGGGCGTCTCGCCCGCACCACGCAGCCTAGACGGCTACGTTCCCTGCCAAACAGTCCGTTTCGGGCCTTGCTCAAAAATGCAACATAAGCCAACAGCAGACCACGACCCTTTTCGACCCCTTTTGACTTCTGTCGGAATTAAATACCATCTTGATAAAATGCGAAAGGAAGGGAAAATTAGGCATGTAGGTGCAACCAAGAAAGGTTATTGGGAAATAATAGCGGAATGAATAGAAGTGCTATTTGACTGTTCCTTTTTTACTTCCCTTAGGGCAGTAAATCTAGCTCCTCCGGCTTGTGGAGCCTTTTGAACTCTTCTGCAGGGTACACGCATTGGTTGTGTATAAATCCCAGCTTTTCCATGCCTCCAGGGGAGGTGATGAAGGTCTTGTCATGGGATTTGATGACCAACCACTCTCCGTCCTCCCATGCCCAAAAGGTGCTGATTTTCTTTTCTGTTTCCAGGTTCCATTTTTTGATTTATAATCAAGGTGCGACCTATTATTTCCTAGTATCATAGGGTCGTAAACTGTGGTATTCTTTCGATAATTAAATACGTTCATTTCAACCAGAGAAAAGTATTGTCATTATGATCAATATAGTTGAAGAAACAAAGAAAATAGGAATAAAAAAAAGGATAGAACTTGTCCATAAAATCTGGGATGGTATTGTAGAGGAAACTCAGGAAATCCCTGTGCCTGACTGGCACAAAGAAGAACTGGAAAGGCGGAATGAAAAATATATGAAAAACCCTGAGTCAGGATTGTCCTGGGAAAAAGTCAAGGAGAATATAAGAGACAATAATGTATAATGAACTTATTATCCTGCCTGATGCTCAGAATGACATTAACACAGCATATTATTTCTATGAGGGCAGAGAGCAAGGCCTTGGTGAAAAATTTCTTGAAGTCTTAGATTTTGAGTTTGATCGCATGAAAGAAAACCCAGATTTATTCCAAATTGCTTTTGGCCGCTATAGAAGAGTGGTCATTCACAAATTTCCTTTTATCATTTACTATGTTTTCGAGGATGCAAAGTTAATTATTTACTCTGTATTTCATACATCCCAAGATATAGAAAAACTGACGGATCGGTTAAAAGCGCAATAATAATCTTGAATAAAAAATGTAATTTAAACTCTAAACTATTTCAGCTTAAATTGTTATTTCTCCGGATAATCTATTTCCTGCCGCCCAAGTATGCTTTTTCTGAACTTTTTCAATAAGTGTATGGCTTGACCCGATTAAATAGATACGTTATATTGCTGTTTCATCTGACTTCATCGTCATCTACGGCATCAAGTAAACTATCCTGTTCAAAATGATAATCCTGCCAGTATGCCACTTTCTTCATAATTCCTTTCATCGT
>JAJDAS010000610.1 GCA_029261755.1 Nitrospinia bacterium | reverse complement strand
TGAATTTAACAAAGATCTTGATTTCATTTCTCGAGTTACAGGTTTTTCACCATTTTTAGTCAAACAATACACTCAAATCATTATAGAAAATGAAAATAAAACACCTTGACACGCAATATTGCGTCAACTTCAGGCGGCTTCTTTTTCCTTTAAAAACAAAAGGCCCGCTTAAAAGCGGAACTACAAACCTACAGCCACGCTTCTTTTAGATGGGATTTTCGTTCAGGCACTAGTTATTTTTTTGTTTTTTTTCTGCGCCCTCTGCGCCTCTGCGTTAAATTATTTCGTTTTGGCTGCGGCTTCGCTACGCTTTTTTTTGTGTCTCACTGCCTCATTAGCCTACCAGGTTAATTTCTCGATGGCAGAGGCTATTTCTCTTTTTGCCTCCTCGTCGGGCATTTCCGTGAGGTTCAACTTTAATTGATAATCATGGATGGAAAGTTCATCCATGGTCATCAGATATTTTTCCTCATTCTTGATACGCCCTTTTTCAAGAGCCTTTTGGTATAACTCCGTTCCGGGAAACGCTAAGGAAAGAGAAATGGTGGGCATTGCACCCAATTCACCCAATTCCTTGAAAAAATCCACCGATTCCTTCAATGTTCCTTTGTCTTCCCCCATATAGCCAAGGACTACGCCTGTAACGACCTTGGGGATATATTTTTTTGCCAGGGAAACCGCTTGTCTGGCCTGGTGTAGATTGGCGCCTTTTTTCATGAGCTTAAGGATTTTTTCACTTCCTGTTTCCACGCCGAAAAAGATTTCCACACATCCGCTTTTTTGCAGCCACTGGAGTCTCTCCTCATCAATGGTATTTACCCTGGAACTGACGGAGTATTTGATATTCAACCCCCTTTCCAAAAGGGCCTTGGAAAAGTTTATAATCCATTCCCTGTTCAACGTGATGCATTCGCCGGTGAGGAAGAAAAGCTTGATATCGTATTTTTCGTTAAAGATCTCGATTTCATCAACAACCTGATCAGCAGGCCTGTATCGTACCTTGCTTGCAACTACCCGAAAGCTGTTGAAGCAAAAAGTGCAAGAGCCGGGGCAGCCCCTTTGAACATGTATTGTCATGAAGCCTTTCGCATTTTTTATGAATTTCCTTAGCGGGAAAAGGGTCTCATCTACCATTGGAACATCATCGAGAGTCGGCATCAAAGGACGGGGTTCGGTAAAAACCACTTCTCCGTTAGACCTGAAACCTATCCCTTTTACCAGTGAAAATTTCCTGCCGTTTTCAATCTCCTTCAACAACTCCACGATGGTGATCTCGCCCTCCCCGATAACGGCATAATCTATATCGAATCGTTCAAAGCATTTTTCTCTTAACGAAGAGGCTATGCCCCCACCGAGAATTATTTCTTTCCCGGGGTTTGTTCTTCTTAATTCCGGGATCAGCCAGGAGAGATAGGAATAGATCATCACCAGACCGCCAATGCCGATGATGTCGTACCTTCCCTTTTCAAGAAATTTGCTGACATACGGCTTGGAAAATTTATGGGCATCGATATCCAGTATCTCCACGTCGTAGCCACTGCCCAATAATTTTTGCGCTATATACAAAATTCCGAAAGAGCAATAAATCGGTTTTTCGTATGCGGAACTCGGGGGGTGTATCAATAATATTCGCATGGGAACCTGGGGGAATAGGAATTTGATTTTTTAATAAATTCTAATCAAAAATATTTGAAATTCTTGAACCACGAAGTCACCAAGGCACAAAAAAACAAAAACCTTCTGAACCACGAATTGCACGAATTACACTAATAATTAAATCTTTAAAAAGTTCTTTTTATTTAAATTGTAAAAGATGGATTCTCAGAATTTACGCTTATGCGCCAACTATAGGGCACTTCCAAAAACTCTCTTTACATCCCCCTAGCCCCCTTTACTAAGGGGGAATTAACGGGAAATTTCTTTAAAAAAGAGAGTTTTTGGAAGCGCCCTATACCTGAAAAACAAAGGAAAAAGATTCAAAAGGGAAATATTTTTTAAACGGTTTTAGCACGGTAAGGTCAAAGTCGTCAGCCATTTTCATGAGCCTGAAGCTCAATGAACGGCGAAACAGAATAGAACAGGTTTCGAGAAAAGAAGAGGCAAAACCGAAAGGAATGATACAGACCCTTGAGAAATGCCTGGCCGCATTCTTTTCGAGGGCGCGTATTTCAATGCCTCCATATTTTTTCGTGGGGGTTTCATGAAGAATAGCGCCCCGGATTTCCCGAAGGTCCAGCAACCGAAATTCTTCCTTCGTCATTTCATGGGAAAGAATTAATTTCCGCTTTTCAGGTCCGCCCGCCAGCCTCTGAAACAATAGCCTGATACTACCCACATCGCCATATCTCCTTACTAAGTGTTTGGCTTTGAACCAAGTATCGCATCCATACATTTTAGGTTCTCGAAACCCCATGAAAATGCCACCGCTTTTCAGAGCTCTCGATATTTCTTCGAGCAAACTAGTCTCCAAGCCAGAGGGAAGGTGGTGCATAAACGAACGGCACACAACCATATCGAAGGTATTAGAAGCAAAGGGTAAATTTTCGCCATCACAAACGGTAAAATTCGCATCCCCGAATTTTGCTCTATGTGCCTTCAAGATATCGAAGCTAAGGTCTGAAGGATAGAATTTCGAGTCGGGAAAAGAATGGGCAAATATTTCTTTGTTAAACCCTTCGCCGGTTCCGATTTCCAATATCCTGTATGCTTTCTTTTCCCAAGGAAATCCGGCCATTTCCAAAATCGAAGTTAAGCGGCGTTTTTCCAAATCCAGATTTTTCGGGTGCATCTCCCCGCATTTCCCGCTATCCATACTTTCCTGACCAAAACCGATGAGGTTCGCATTTTTTATTTCGTTTTCCATTGCTTCTTCTGAATTAAAGGGGTTTGTTATTGAAATTATACAGAAATTTACCACACCGGTTGGCACTGTTTCAATATGGACTTATTGAATCATTGAATCATTGAGACACTGAGAGATTGAAGCATTGATGCAAGGCAAAAAAGAAAAACAATTTTAACGCAGAGAAAGACAAAAAAATAGCTTAGGAAGGCAGGAAAGCAGGAAAAAGCTGAAAAACAAAAAAATTGTAGGGCACTTCCAAAAATCTTCGGCTCTTCCGGGTTTGGTGTGGGATTTTTTTTTAGGGGTAGTAGGGTAGAGGTTTAATTCGTCGCAATGAAATAATCGTTTTTGGTTTTTCAGTTTTTTTTGTTTTTGGCCCGGAGGGCCTACACATGACAGCCCAGGGTGAAGGCGTAATGTTTTCACACGCCGTAGCCCTGGTAGCGGAGACCACATGAGTAAGCTCTGAAAGAGCGCCACAAAAAAAAATTGTTCGAGATCATGCCTTATATGGCAAACCCATTGATTGATCTCGGCCGTCCTGGCCTCGACCCTCACGGGCGGCTAAAAAACAGCCGTCCAATTTAACCGTCATGGTCAAATTGTGTTCCGCCCTTTCAGGGCTTAAAAAATAAACCGCCATGTTCCCAGGGCTGCGGCGTGTAAAAAGCACCCGCCTCCACCCTGGGCTATCATGCGCCGGTCCGTTGGACCGAAAAAACCAAGGAAATGCCCATTACACGTGCAATACTAAACATCATCCACCAATTTTGCCCAATGAATAAACACCCCTCAAACTCGGAAGAACCAAATCTTTTTATATCCCCCTAGCCCCATTAACAAAGGGGGAATTAGTGGTAGGTTTCTTTAAAAAAGTGAGTTTTTGGAAGTGCCCTATAAAGATTCTTCCTGCATTTCCTGCATTCCTAAGGTAAAAATGTTTTTTTTGGAGGCGCCACGTATCCCATTGCAAATCGCAAATCAAATCATGCATTTTGCAATATCCACCTATGTTACTAAAAACAAAGGAATTATTCTGCATTTTTTGAAAGTTTTCCATTGAAAATTGCATATTTCAAAAAAACTGCCTCTTCCTTGCAAAGTTCATCTATAACCTCAAAACCTCTTTTAAAATAACCGGTTAGATTTAATTATCCGATTTGTGGTACATTTCCTGCTATTATATTGATGTTTATGCGGTATTTCGGGAATTTTAAGAATCTTTCAACTTCAATAAATAGAGATAACTATTCACCGCAAAGCGCAAAGAGTGCGAAGTAGATATTTCCCAAAATAATAATGCGTAAATCATCAAGGTGTTGCCTATACCAAAACCAATTTGGTTTTAGGTTTTTGAAAACCAAATTTTGGTTGCAGTTATGCTTAGCAATTGGTTTTTAACAATTTTTAGATACCAAATACCAATTGCGGTAGAGTATATTTTCCACATAAAATGTTGCCCCTTTTCTTTTTTCATGCTTTTCTTTGCATCTTTGCGATGCTAAACAGGCAGGTCTTCCAACTCGTTTGTATTGCACATGAAAATAGGTTAATATTTGTGGGAAAGTGTTTCAGGACAATAATTTAACCACGAATTACACAAATTACACGAATTATTAAAACTTTCTATACTAAAACCAATTTGATTTTTGGTTTTAAAATCAAATTTTGGTTGCAGTTAATGCTTAGCAATTGGTTTAGCCAATTTTAAAATACCGAAAACCAATTGCGGTAGAGTATAATTTGTGAAATTAGTGTAATTCGTGGTTCCATGTCTTTGATTTTAAAAGATTTTCAGATTGTGTGAACCAAACAGATTTGACAAGAAACAAAAAGAAAATGTCAAAAAAACCATTTCATATCTTTGCCTTCCTCTTACTTCTCGTTACTTCCCTTTCCTATCCCTCTGCGGCTTTTACCGATCCGGGTAAAGGTCCCCAAATGGAATACGCTATCAAGGCGTCTTTCATTTATAACTTCACAAGATTTATCCAGTGGCCGCAAAACTCCTTTTTTAGCGCAAATGATGAATTCGTTATCGGCATTGTAGGCGACAATCCCTTCGGAAAAAACCTGGACCTTTTAGCCGCGAAAAAGAAAATACAGGGCAGAAAAGTGATCGTAAAATACTTTCCCACCCCTGACAAAATACGAAAATCCCACCTCCTTTTCATTACTTCCATAAAAAAGAATAAGACCAAAGAAATCGTCAATACCTTTAAAACCAAAAAGGTCTTGCTGATTTCAGACACCCCCGGCTTTGCGGAGTTGGGAGTAGCGATTAATTTTCATATCAGAAAACAAAAAGTACGTTTTGAAATCAATAGAAAAGCCCTGGAAAAAGCCGGGCTCAAGGCCAGTTCCCAGTTACTCAACCTGGGTAAAATTGTAGGGGGTAAATGACGAAGGGCGAGGGGCGGCAGATGACAGAGGACGAAATGAAATAAATCTGTGTCATCTGTGAAATATGTGGTTAAGAAAGCTTTTTTTTTTGTGGTTAAGTTTTATTCGGGAAACGGAATGCGACTTTTGAAACACCTATTCATATTAACTTTATTATTCAGCCTGATTCAGGTCCCTTCCGCAGCGTCGGAAGAAAAGATCCTGGCGTTGATGAGCGCCAGGGTCCGGCCTTACCTGGATGTCCTGGAAGGGTTTAAGGACGAGGTGGACTATAAGGTGAAGACTCTGGTGATCTCCGAAATCAAAAATTTTGACGCCGCTGAACAAATCCGGAAAATAAAACCAACCATGGTGCTGGCCATAGGAATGGGCGCTCTTGAATATACTAAAAATGCCACGAATTTGCCCATTGTATATACCATGGTGCTAAATCCCGAGTCCGTCATCGACGGTAAAAAGAATATTACCGGAGTGAGTTTGAATATTGCTCCCCATAAATTTTTGAGGGCCATCAGAGACATTGTGCCGGATTTAAAACGTGTCGGCCTGACTTTTGATCCGCGTAAATCCATTTCCATGGTGGAAGAAACCTGGTTTTCCGCAAAATCCATGGGAATCAAGCTTACTGCCCGGAAGGCGTATCTTCCTGAAAACGTTCCCGGGATCATCAGCAAAATGAGTAAGAAAATGGACGTATATCTAATGCTTCAGGATCTTACTGTTACTTCCCCAGAGACCGTTAAGTTTTTAATGGAGAGTTCTTTTAAAGATAATTTCCCTGTTTTCGCTTTTTCAAGTAAATATGCAGTAATGGGCGCTCTTGCATCCTTGCAGACGGATGAATTCGATATAGGTAAGCAGGCCGCCGCGAAAGCCAAAAAGATTTTCTCCGGGACCAACCCCGAAGACGTCCCCCAAAGCCCCCCAAGGAAGGTTATATTGACCATCAATTTAAAAACCGCTAAGAAGTTGGGCATCAGCATCAGCAAAGATGTTATCAAAACTGGGAGAGTGATAAGGTAAAGACATAGGCACAGAGGCAGAAGGCATAAAGGCACAAAGTTAGAACCTTCCAGCTACAAAACATATTTGAATTGGCACCTCTGTACCTTTGAGCCTTTGTGCCTCTGTTCTCTGTTCCTGGTACTTCTAAAGATCCAAGGTTAGCAAGCAATGAAGACAAGCGAAAAAAAAAGATTCAAGAACCTTCCCATAAAATCCAAGCTGATTTTAATCCTTCTTGCCATGTCTGCTGCGACCCTGTTTATCTCCTGCCTTATTTTCGTCATCAACGATTTAAAAATGTTCAAAGAGTTAACAGTGAGGAACTTTAACGTTCTGGCCAGGTCCATTGGAGTTAACTGTACCGCCTCCCTGGTCTTTGACGACCCGGATTCCGCCGAGACAATCCTGAATTCCCTGAAAGAGGAGTACCAGGTTCAATTCGGGGTCCTTTATGACAGCAAAGGTAAGATTTTCGCCAACTACAAAAAGGAAAAGAATATCGGCATCCATTCTCCGCGTTTATCAGGCGAAGGGCATAGGTTTTATAAGGGTAAAGGATACTCAGGAAATTTTGACATTGTCCGTAGCATTTCTTTTGACAATGAAGTGATCGGTAAAGTTTTTCTGCATGTCCGGATGAGTGAGCTTGATATTTTGCTAAAAAACTATCTTTTGCTTGTGGTGTTGCTATTTCTGCTTACCTTGGTTGTCTGTTTTGTCATATCCATCAATCTTCAAAAGCTCATTTCCGAACCAATCCTTGCTCTGGCGGAAGAAACAAAAAAGGTATCCGAGAAAGGGGACTATTCCGTGACGGTTAGCTACGAAGGAAAAGACGAGATGGGGACTCTTTACGATGGTTTTAATCAAATGCTGTCCCAGATAAAAAAGAGAGAGCAGGAGTTGATCGACATCCAGGACAACCTGGAGGACCTTGTAAAAGAGCGCACGAAGGAGCTTCACGAGGCGAAAGACGCCGCTGAAACGGCTACACGGGCAAAATCCCAGTTTTTGGCCAACATGAGCCATGAAATCCGAACCCCGCTGAACTCCATCATTGGGTATACCCAGCTTCTTTTGAAAGGCGGGAGAGATGCCCCTCTATCGAAAAAATTTAAGACGTACATGGAAAACATCCAGATGGGAGGTAAAAATCTTTTGGAGTTGATCAACAATGTCTTGGATTTAGCTAAAATTGAGGCCGGCCGACTTGTTGTCTCCGAGGGCGAGATTAATTTAAAGCTGCTGGTACAAGGCATTTTTCATATTAACAAGGCTCAAGCCCTTTTGGAAAAACTTGATTTTACCTACAGTATTGGACCGGGTCTTCCCGAAACCGCCTGGTCGGATAGAACCAAGCTCAACCAAATCCTTATGAATCTTGTGGGGAATGCCATAAAATTTACGCCGGAGGAAAAAAAGGTTCAGTTGCTTGTGGCCAGAGAGGGAACTTCCCTGGTCTTCGAGGTTCGGGACGAAGGGATTGGAATTTCCAAGGACCGCCTGCGTACCATCTTTGATCCTTTTGACCAGGTGGACGGTTCTATTACGCGCCGCGCCGGAGGGACGGGATTGGGCTTATCCATTGTTAAAAAACTGGTGGAACTTCTGGATGGAAGCATCCATGTGGAAAGCACACCGGGTGTAGGATCCGTTTTTTGCGTGAGACTACCCCTTCGTGAAGTTCTGACGAAAGATACCATGAAAAACATATTGCCCAATTGGGATGACCTTCATTTTTCCAAGGATAATGTGGTTTTGCTGGTGGAGGATAATGTGAAAAACCAGGAGATGCTGGTGGAGTTGTTTGAGCACCTGGGCCTCAAGATTCAACTTGCCAACAATGGGCATCTGGGTATTGAAAAAACATTGGAGCTGAAACCGGACCTGGTTCTTATGGATATTCATATGCCGGTAATGGACGGCCTGGAAGCCACAAAAAATATACGTTTGCACCCGGAAGGCAATAAGACCCCCATCATTGCCATAACCGCCGACATATTTTATGACCAGGAGCAAACCGCCACGGAAGCCGGATTTTCCGATTTCCTTTATAAACCGGTGGATTTTGATAAACTTGTGCCCCTGTTGTTGAAATACTTACGCCAGGACGAACATCCGCAATCGAAACCAAAAACTCCCCAAGCCCTCCCACTTTTGCCGAAAGAACTCCAGGAAAAATTGGAAGGCGAACTCCACAGTCTTTTAAAAATTCCAGTCTTTGAACCGGAAAAGGTTATTTCGGAAACCGATAAAATTCGGAAATATTGTAAAGAATATGACACGCCCTTTAATCCATTGCTGGAAAAAATCGAACAAGCAGTCTTTTCGGGAAACTCAAAAGAGATCCCTTCTTTAGTCGAGGAAGCTATTCATGGCAAAAATATTAATAGTTGACGATGATCGGACTTCCATCCAACTACTGTCCGACCTTTTATCCTTCGCCGGACACACTCCCACCTTTTTAGTGGAATCAGACTATTTATTCCCGAAACTTGACTCAAATCCGGTGGACCTCATCTTGCTGGATATCTACATGCCGAAAATTGACGGCGTAAGCTTGCTCAGACAGATCAAAAATCATCCGACTTATCAAACCATCCCCGTCATAATGATCACCGGACAACACGATGAACTAATTCTTTCAGCCTGTTTTAACTTGGGAGCCATGGACTTTATCGGTAAGCCGGTGAACAAATTGGAACTGGAGGCAAGAGTTAAAACAGCCCTCGAAACAAGAAAATATATTAGCGAATTAGCTAACCTGAATGAAGAACTGGAAAATCGGGTCCAAGAGAGGGCAAAAGAACTGGAAGATTCCCATGAAAGGTTCATTACGGTTCTGGACAGCCTGGACGTCCTCATATATGTGGCGGACATGGAAACATATGAAGTCCTTTACGCCAACCAATACGCCAGAAATTTGTGGGGAGATATTATAGGGAAAACCTGCTGGCAAACCCTTCAATCCGACCAAACGAAACCGTGTAGCTTTTGCACTAACGACCGATTATTGACGGCTAAGGGCAAACCGAAGGGGGTCTACAACTGGGAATTCCAAAATACCAATAACGGCCGGTGGTATGACATTCATGACAGGGCCATCCGGTGGGTGGACGGTCGAATAGTGAGACTTGAAATTGCCACGGATATCACAGAGCGTAAAAGGATGGAAGAAGGGTTGCGAAAACTATCTCGGGCCGTGGAGCAAAGCCCAAGCACGGTGATCATTACCGACACCAAAGGAATCATTGAATATGTGAACCCCAAATTCACCCAAATTTCCGGCTACACTCCCGAGGAAGCTATCGGCAAAAGCCCCAGTATAGTGAAATCGGGCGAAACAACACCGGAAGAATACCAGCGGTTATGGGAAGCTATTATCAGCGGCGGGGAATGGCAAGGGGAATTTCATAACAGAAAAAAAGACGGGACCTTTTTTTGGGAATTTGCAATCATTTCATCAATCAAAAATAAAGAGGGAGAGATTACCCATTTTCTTGCCATTAAAGAGGACATCACCACAAGAAAGCTAATGGAGGAAAGGGCCAAACGCCAGCAAGAACAGCTGATACAAGCCGATAAGATGATCTCTTTGGGAACGTTGGTGGCCGGCATGGCCCATGAGGTCAATAATCCAAACAATTCTATTGCCCTCAATGCATCCAATATGGAAAAAATATGGAAGGAAGCGAATCACCTCATTATTTCAGGCGCTAAAACCCATCATAGAAAAACCATGGCTAATATGCCCGTGAAAGAGGCATTGGAAATTTTCGATACATCCCTATCCGGCATAAAAAAGGGATCGGACAGGATTCAAAAAATCGTTTTAGGGCTTAAAGATTTTGCACGTGCCGAGGCATCGGGCTATCAAAATGAAGTTGATGCAAGGATGGTAATCAACTCTTCCATTAAATTTACCGAAAGCATCTTCAAGGAATTCGCTTGCCAGTTAACCACCTCGGTTCCTGAACTGCCTCCCATAAAAGGGAATTTCTTGAAGTTGGAACAGGTGCTGGTGAATCTTCTGATCAATGCCTGCCAATCCCTGGATGATTGTGTAAAGAGCATAGAAATCGACGCCAACCACGACAAGGCCAAAGAACATATATCTATTCGGATCAAAGACCAAGGAGTGGGAATGGGTAAGGAGACCCTTCGCAGAGTCATGGAGCCATTTTTTACCACAAAGCAGGATTCCGGAGGAACCGGGCTGGGTGTATCCATTTCCTATGGAATCATCCAAGAACATGGAGGGTCCATGCAATATGAATCCGAGCCTGGTAAAGGAACAAGCGTTACCATAACATTGCCGGTTGCAACGAACTCCGGTTGTGAAAAGAGAGTTTAAAAACTGCAGAATTTTTGCAATGAAAAATACCGTATGGCAGACAAAAACAGGGGGGAAATTTCAGGCTTTGTTTTTTCTGTCTTTGGCCCTAAGGGCCTACACATGAAAGCCCAGGGTGAAGCCCTGGGTATTGAGAAATTAACGTTTTTTAAAGCTCTGAAAGAGCGAAACAAAAGGAGGAAACCATGTCCCAATCCTTAGCAAACGTCCTGGTCCATTTCGTGTTCAGCACAAAGGAAAGGCACGCGTGGATTAAGCCGGAAATAGAGGGGAAATTACATTCCTATATGGCAGGCATATTCAAGAAATGCGATTGCCCGCCTATTATCGTGGGCGGGGCCAAGGACCACGTTCATATTTTATGTCCCCTGTCAAAAAAATATTCCATGAGCCAGGTAATGGAAAAGGTAAAAACCGGTTCCTCAAAATGGGCAAAAACCCAAGGAGCGGAATTTAAAAAGTTTTATTGGCAAAACGGATATGGTGCGTTTGGCGCTTGCCCTTCTATTAAAGAAACGACCATAAAATACATAAAAAACCAAAAGAAGCACCATGAAAAGAAAACCTTTAAAGAAGAATATCTATCATTCTTAAAAAAATACGAGATTAATTTTGACGAACGTTATATTTGGGACTAACGTCAACAATTTGTCCCGCCCCTTCAGGGCGAAAATTATTTGTTTGCCATGATTCCCAGGGCTTCACCCTGGGCTGTCATGTACCGGTCCGTTGGACCGAAAAACAAGACAAATGAGTCGCAAGCGTAATATAACGCGGCATGGGAGCCCAAGGCGCGGGAGAAATCCTCTTTGAAACTTTGCGTCCCGTCATAAAGATGCACTGGCTTATCCTTATTTTTTTTTTGTAGTGCCAAAAAATTGAGAACAAAGTGCCTTTTAAACTTAAAACTTTAAATATTGTGGCGGGTTTTTTCCAACAAGTAAAATTTCCCCGTTAAATTGTGTTACTATGTGGTCCAAATAATTACTACCATTGAATGGAATGAGCCATGGAAACAGCTAATTTACTTTACCCTGAAGCAAAAATCCTTCTCATAGATGACGATGAGGGAGTACTGCACAGCATTTCCACCACCTTGAGGATGGCCGGATACTCTAACGTTCTACCATTAAAGGATGGCCGCCTTGCAATGGATTTGCTTAAAAAAGACGTTTTTTCCTGCATCTTGTTGGATTTGATGATGCCTCTCATTCCAGGGAAGGAACTTCTTCGGCAAATTGTTAAGACCTTCCCCCACATACCCATTATTGTGATCACAGCCATAGATGACCTGGGAACCGTGGTTTCCTGCATGCGCGCCGGTGCTCATGATTACCTATCCAAACCTATCCCGGAGGCACGATTATTAGCCACTTTGAAAAACGCTTTGGGCGCTAAGTCATTAAAAGACGAAAACTTGGCCCTTAAGCAAAGCCTTTCCGGAAAAAAATTGAAACATCCGGAAGTTTTTGGGGAAATTATTAGCGGACACCCGCGAATGCAATCGATTTTCAGCTATATGGAAGCCATTGCCGGAACGCCATATCCCATCCTGATTACCGGAGAAAGTGGCACCGGCAAAGAACTCATTGCCAAGTGTTTATATGATCTTGGCGACTTCTCGGGAGAATTTGTAGCAGTGAATGCCGCAGGGTTGGACGACACCCTTTTTTCCGACGCCCTCTTTGGACACAAGAAAGGGGCCTTCACAGGGGCGGAACATGAGAGGGACGGATTAATCAACAAAGCGAAGGATGGCATGGTTTTCCTTGATGAAATTGCTGATATGGATACGCTTTCCCAGGTGAAAATGCTGCGCCTTTTTCAAGACCGTGAATTTCACCCCATAGGGTCGGACAAGGTAATCAAAACCAACGCCAGGTTTGTGGTGGCAACCAATATTAACATTGAGCAAGCCATGAAAGAAGGAAAGTTTCGCTCCGATCTTTATTATCGGCTTACCACCCATCACATCCACATTCCACCTTTACGAGAACGCATGACCGATCTACCGATTTTGATAAACCATTTTATTCGAAAACACGCTTCTGGTCCTTTGGATAAAAACATGGACTTTCCACCTATACTTTTGGAAAAACTTAACCAACACAACTTCCCTGGAAATATTCGAGAATTGGAAAACATGATCGCCGATGCGGTGACCAGATCAAAAGGCAAAAAAAGCCTGGAGATAAAAACTTTTTTGTTGAACTCCATGAAATACCAAACTCCCGGAAAAGAAAACGCACTCCATTCCTCGGATTTGGCTGGTAAGGAGTCGAAACCAATAGCAACGCTAAGAGAGGTGGAGGAGGAGTATATTTCTTCCGTGATAGAGTATGCCAACAATAACCTTCCTTTAGCCGCAAAAATTCTTGGAATAAACTATTCGACGCTGTATCGCAGGCAAAAGAAACATAGCATAAAAAAAGAAGCTTGAGAAGAACTTTTTCGATTTGTGATTTTAGATTTTAGATTGGTGGTATGGCTTGACCCGATTAAATAGATACGTTATATTGCTGTTTCATCTGACTTCATCGTCATCTACGGCATCAAGTAAACTATCCTGTTCAAAATGATAATCCTGCCAGTATGCCACTTTCTTCATAATTCCTTTCATCGT
>JAJDAS010000609.1 GCA_029261755.1 Nitrospinia bacterium | reverse complement strand
ATAGCCTTTGCTTTTGATCTTCATGACTTTAACCCTTTGAGTGAAATGTTGATATTTAATTGAATTCGAGATAGTTCAATTATATCAAAGAAGTTTCGCTCAAAGGGCGTTTTCTTTTACAAAAAATCGCTCAACTTAGGTCACCATAAAACGTCATAACTACAAAATGATAGACTCCCGGCAAATATTTTAAATATATGAACGAAAACTTTCTAAGGAAAAGTTCCCATAATTACAAACCTTTAACAACTTAAAACCCAAGGCAATTTAACCACTAATTTCCACTAATAAACACTAATGAAATCTTTGAAAATTAGTGGAGGTTAGTGAGAATTAGTGGTTAAAAAGTTTTTTTGTTCTTCTTTTGCGCCTAAGTGACTTAATGGCTCATAAAATTTCAAATAGCACCATGGCTCCACAGGGCTACATTGTGTTAAAACCGTTATAAGATGACGGGCTGCGCTACCATTGACTCAGCGGGACCGGACGTAAACCGCCACAATGGAGCCAGCAATCAGGTTTTTTTTATAATCAATGCGTTAGGGACGGCAGGATTGCCATTTTTGGGGAAAAAATATAGAGAGGGTTTGGACGTTTTTCGTTAAGTGGCAGGAGAATGGCGCTACTTATTTGCTTTCAGTTTTTCAAGGGCCTCTTTGGCTTCCGTTAGGGTTGGATCATGATTCAAGGCTTTTTCAAAATAGCTGGAAGCTTCCTCTTTTTTCCCCTGCTGATTGTACACCACTCCTATGTTGTAATAGATGGCGGCGTCTTCCGGGTCAATTCGGAGAGCTTCTTTAAAATCCTTAATAGCTTCCTGGTATTTCCCCTGCTTCCTTAGCGCAATGGCGCGGCGGTTGAGGGTATGAAACTGGTCTTCCGAAGAAACGCCTTCCCTGGATAAAGATTCAGTAAAAAGAGCTTGGGCTTTCTCGTCGTCTCCCAACTCCAGGTAGATCTCGGCCGCCGGTTTGGCCGCTACCTCCGGATCTATTTTTAGGGCATCCTCGGCAAGTTCCTGTGCTCTTTCCTTGTTGCCGCTTTCCACATGCAGGCCGGCGGCGGCAGTCAGACGGTGGATATTGTTCGGGTTGATCTTGATTGCTTGCTCCAGGGAGTTGATTTCTTTTTCTTTGTTATTGATTTCGTTGTAAAGTTCCGAGAGTGCAATCAGGGCATTGATAAACTTGCCGTCCATCATCTGCAAGGCTAATTGAAAAAAATCCTCCGCTTTTTTGTATTCTTTTTTCAGTTGGTATGCCCGGCCTTCGCCCACCAATCGACGCGGGCCGAAAGTATTCTTGGTTTTTGTTTTAACGGTGTGTTTTTCCCTTAATTCCAGCAAAACCGTTTTTAAAATATCAATGGCCTCCCGGAATCCTTCCGCCCGATCATCTTTTGATATTCCTTTATTTCCCTGGATGTCGTTAACGATTATCATGGCACGTTTAATTTCCGAAGTGAGATTCGGGTCTATTGACGGATGCCCTTTTCTTTTAAACTCCGCCGAAATGCCGTTGATCAGAAAAAGCAATTCCTGAATTCTGGAAAATTGAAAAGTAGACAATGCCAGGTCGGGATCAGGCACCTTTCTCTCCAGAATACTTTCCCCAATTCCGATCAACTTTTTATAAATCGTGTCATTTTGTTTCTCATTAATGTAATCAAGGGCGGCCTTGAACATACCAGTTACAATTTGGCTGCTTTGTGAAACCACGCTGGCCTCGATATTCGCCTCTTTGGCAAGAGCTATAAGCTGGCCGTATTTATCCTGTTCCTCTTCTCTTAAAGATTCCTGGCTTGGGAAATCGATGACAATAACCGCGCCTCGAAATCTGGGGTGGGACCGGAGTTCCTTTACCGTCTCGATGGCGCGTGGCGCCCCGGCAATGTCTGTGACGGATATAAAAATCAAGCGGCAATGAAGTGTTGTTTCTGTTTGTATATCTTTAATCTCTTTTCCTAAAAATTTTTCAATTACTTTGGACTCTTTAGTCATGAGCCGCATCACATCGGAATAATTATCCACCAGATGAACATATTTCACGCCTTGCTCTCTTAGCTCCGCCCGAACTACTCTTTGCCTGGTATAGCCACTGGGCTCTACTACTAGGGCATAGCCGTTTTGTTCTTTCGGGTTCTCCCGGTCTACTAGAAATTCACCGAGAGTTCTCGTCTTATTCTTGTCACTCGCTCGTTGGGGTATGTTTTTATGTGCCATGGCATTACTAGGATCAAAAATAACTTTTCACTTTAAAAAAACGAGGTGTAATTTGTCAAGCTAAAATAGCTATGAATCTTGAGCGCCTCTAAAATAGTAGTCTTGCGGGAGCCCCCCAAAAAATCTTAAGACAGCCTCCTTAAATCAATCCCCAATATATCCACCGGTTTTTTGGCTTGCTTGGCGCCTATTCTTTTAAAAATTAAATAATTAGTGTAATTCGTGGTTTAGAAAGCTTTTGTTCTTTATTTTTTTGTGGTTAAGAAATTCAAATATCTTTAGGTTAGTTTCTTCCGTTTCGCTGATTCCCACTGGAATACTTCAGTCCTACATAAAGCCTTTTTGATATCAACATCACATGGTTCCATGGTAGTTTGACAACAATAAAAACCATGGGTTACACTCAGTAAAACATTGCGCGCATTCTGCTCAACCACCTCTTGTTTAAGGAAAAATGATGTCCAAATCCCAGGAACTCTTTACCGAAGCGAAAAAAATCATCCCCGGCGGCGTGAATAGTCCCGTCCGAGCCTTCAAGGCGGTGGGCGGAAACCCTCCATTCATGGTAAGGGGAAAAGGATCGAAGATTGTTGACGCCGATGGAAAGGAATATGTGGATTTCGTCGCCTCCTGGGGTCCACTTATATTGGGACATGCCCACCCGGAAATCATTGAGGCCCTTTCCGCCACCATGAAGAATGGTACCAGTTTCGGCGCGCCCACGGAGTTGGAAGTGGATCTGGCCAAGGCTATCATCCATGCCGTTCCTTCTATGGATATGGTTCGACTCGTAAACTCCGGTACGGAGGCCACCATGAGCGCCATTCGCCTGGCCAGGGGGTATACCAAGAGAGATAAAATCCTGAAGTTCGAAGGCTGTTACCACGGCCATGCGGACGGATTGTTGGTGAAGGCCGGTTCCGGCGCGGCAACCCTTGGGGTGCCGGACAGCCCCGGCGTGACGGCGGGACTGGCCAAGGACACCCTTACCCTGCCTTACAACGATCTGGCAAAGGTCAAGGAACTTTTCGAGAGGGAAGGCGACTCCATCGCGTGCATCATCCTGGAACCCATCGCGGGCAACATGGGTGTGATACCTCCGGTGGATGGATATCTCCAGGGCTTGAGAGAGCTTACGCAAAGCCACGGGACCTTATTGATTTTCGATGAGGTGATCAGCGGATTCCGGGTGGCTTACGGTGGGGCACAGGAGCTGTTCGGCATTACCCCCGACCTTACCTGTTTAGGAAAGATCATCGGCGGTGGACTCCCCGTTGGCGCCTTCGGAGGCAAAAGGGAGCTTATGGAGCAGATGGCGCCTGTGGGACCTGTCTACCAGGCGGGTACCCTTTCCGGGAATCCCTTGGCAGTGACCGCTGGACTTAAGATGCTGGAAATTCTCGGACGAGAAGGTTTCTACGATGCACTAGAAGAGAAGGCCAAGAAGTTCACCGATGGTTTGGCGGCGAACGTGAAAGAGTCCGGGATACCAGTCTTCATGACCAGGGTGGGTTCCATATTCTGCTCATTTTTCAGGGAGGGAGAGGTGGTGGATTTTGCCTCTGCTGCCGGTTCCGACACCGCTCGTTTTGGCAAGTATTTTTCGGAAATGCTGAGCAGTGGAATCTATATCGCGCCTTCCCAGTTCGAGGCGGGGTTCGTCTCTGATGCCCATACTGAGGAGGACCTGGATAAGGCACTGGAGGCCCATCGAAAGGCGTTGAAGTCGCTCTGATGCTGTGTAACCGTTTACGGGGAAAATTTCAAACTACAGGGCCATATGGGCGAATGGTAGCATTTTAAAATCGAATGACGAATAACGAACAAGGAACCGCAGAATTTTGAACCTTCAAACTTCAATACAAAGAATGAAGCGCCGTGAGGTTGAAGTCCCTCAACTTGGAGGCAAGGGAAATGGATAGCTGTTTGTAGAACTTTCCCTTAAAACCGTCTTTCAAGGCATTCACCAATTTTGCGTTGATCCTGAAAATGTAAGACTCCACCACGGGCATGATGTTGGCCTGGCGCGCTACATCCAAAAGAAAGGCCAACTCTCCGAAACAGTCCCCCACCTCCAGGACGGACAAGACCCGGTTTTCCTCGTGCGAATCTTTTTTGATCACATTGACCTTACCCTTGATGATGACATAAAGCTCGGTGGCGGTGTCTCCTTCCCGGAATACGTACTCGTGCATGGCAAACTTTTTGACTTTGCCCAGTATCAAAAGTTTCTTTAATTCCTCCGAACTGAACTCCTCGAAAAACTTGATCCCCTTCAGCAACTGGATCCATTTTTCATTTTCATTGTCGGGCATGTCCGGGCTCCGGAAAGATAGTAACTATTCAAAAAATTGAGGTAAGCATTCACAATCCTCAGGCAAATCGGCACCTGTCTCGTTCCGGTTTTAAAAGCTAAAGGAAGGGATTTCTTTAGAGTGTAGCAACTGTGT
>JAJDAS010000608.1 GCA_029261755.1 Nitrospinia bacterium | reverse complement strand
TTCTCAAATTCCCTCCGATGGATACCATGTCAAAAAGTGGAACGGCGACAGCCAAGCCAACATCCTCCACAAGCATATCCATTTTGGAAGTTGATGCGTACCAATTTTGGCCGCCACCACCTGGAGTGTACGCTCCTCTAGTACGCCATTCCATTTCATAATTGACCAGCTCATGCCGGAATACGGCCAGTGTCGCCAGCTCTGTGGGATAGACGAAACTCATAAAGGAAGCAGAACTGACAGTCCCCTGGAAGGTATGAGGCTTATAACCGCTGGTTACACCCCCGGCCGCGTTTTCTCTTCCTTCCACATTATCATACAGCTTGATATCGGTCTCATTTTTGATCCATTTCATTTCAAAGGAGACTTCCGGCTTGGTAAGAATATAGAGACCGGCCGGATTAGAAACAGCGGCGGTGGCATCGTCCGCCTGCCCGATAAAGGTTCCACCCATGGCAAGAGCCCTTGCTCCGGGATTATTGTAGTTAAATTGAAAATTGTCCCCGTAAAACATAGAGATGGCAAAGCAATTTCCAGCAAATCCGAGGACTAAACATAAAGATAGAATAGGCTTAATAAATTTCTTCATTTTTTTCCTTTTTGGTTCTGTTGGTGAAGGGGTGTGGCCCTGTCCCCCGTTAATTTCAAGCATTAGAGCCTCTTGCAGAAATGACTTAGAAAAGCGAATAAAGCTGCATATTAAGCTTGAAAATAACAAGAAGTACAATATATTGCATTTTTCTCTCGCGCCATTTATTTCTGTGAGTACGAGAAGCACATTATATTGTTGTTATAATTTTTTGTCAAATATTGAATAAAAACTTGCTATTTAGTAATAACCTTATCAAGAGGTTTAATGGAGGCGTTTTTTGTGACTTCAACGGTTACGATCCCTTTGGAAAAATTTTCGAAAACTTGCTCTATCCTTGCCTCGCTAAGTATTTGAGATTCCGACCCAAGAATTTTCCCGGTGACCGGGTGCTTGATTACCTCGCCTTGCCGGAAGATTATAAACTTCATATCCTTTCGCAGGCCGTGAGCCGTGCCAAGATCGATCATTATGGCAGGGCCGTCCATTTTAATAACCTCCCCCTGTACCAAGGGAAATTCACGGGTAAATTTAAAGGCCAATCCTTCCATCAGGAAGTTAACCTTTTCAAGAATGGCATCCGGTAGAAATTGGTCGTAGACGTCCTTTGAGGCCAGGATTTCCGATGTTTCGGAATTGATCAGGCGGGCCACGACCTCGATATGGTCTTTCTTGATGGTAAGACTGCCTGAAATCATGCCTTCTGCTGCTAAGACCTTTCCAAGCCTTAATGCCGTGGATTTATCCACAAGGCCGGTAGAACTCAGCTTTAGCTCTTCCAGCACGGCATCCAAGTCACCTTTTCTCGCAACAATTTTAAACCGTTCCTGATTGACAAAGGCGTTGGTTAAAGTATCATTCACCAGCTCTTCCATCTCCGGCTTGGCCTTTCCCGATTTGAAAGGCAAAACGGCCACAGTCATCCTTGAACCTATTTTCAGCATTTCAGGGACCTCTCTGATAATCTTAAACTCCTTTATAGCATCAAGCCCATTTGTGTCAATTACCATTATCTCAAAAAGGTTCTCCCCTTTTTCCAATTCAACCAGGTGGCTGAAGATAAGACTTTTGCCCGGCCTGATCATAAGGGGTTCACCGTTAATTAAGACCTCGTTAACTTGGGTCTTTCCCAAAGCTATGGCCTTTCCTTCCAGGAGAATTTTCTTTATGGATACCTTTTGTCCATCTTCCAAATCTTTCAGCTTGATAATAGGTGGACGTGCCGCTATTGTTTGAATAGCAGGACTGTTGAAAGAGAAAGCATTGAATATCCAGGAGGGGAAAATAGAGGTCAATGAAAGTCCTATGTTTTGAAAACCAGCCCCTCCGATAAATGGGAAGGAGGGCCGGAATCCTGCTTCCCTGGCTCCCGTTCCCGGGGCTGTTGAATCATACGTAAGATTGATTGTATCTTCGGTTACATTTCCAATACTGTCTTTTGCCCGGACCTTAATGCCATTATTTCCTTCCCGAAGGGTAAGCTGTTTGCTGAATTCCAGCTCCACGCTCTTTTTTATCCCTATGGCTTTATCGTTGATTGCCAACTCCACGACTTTTGTGTCATCCAGCAGCAAACCCTTTAAGGTTATCTGAGATGATTTGACAACATCGCCGTCCGCAAAGTTATCAAAAATAATAAGGGGTCCCTCCCGGTCTACCCGAACCGTGACATCTTTGGATGTTTTGTTCCCCGCCAGATCGGCGGCGGTAACCTTAATCTTATTTTCCCCGCTGGTGAGAGAAACTTTTCGGCTGAAAGAGACCCTGTTTTCCGCAAGCTCCATAAAGAGTAACCGGCCGTTCACCCATACGGCTGACACAGAGTTAGGATCCTCCGCTATGCCGGTTACGTCAATGGAAAATAGGTTGGTAAGTTGGTTCTTTGTAGGCGTTTTAATGGTAAGTCGAGGGGGATTTTTGTCTCCTCCTTTAGAATGTAGCAGTTCCTTTTTTGCCTCTTTTAGAAAGAAGGCGGCCTTGGCCGTTTGAGTGATGGTAACGGACTTCTCCAATTCCCGAACTGCCTTTTTAAATTGACCGGTCTTATAATAAGCCACTCCAAGTTCTCTATGCGGGAAGTAGTCTATAAAGACCATGCCGGAAGTCCTGAATAGCCATTTGCCTTTATCCTTAGCGGTTTTATCCCTTTTTTTAATAGCTTTTTGAAAGTCCTCTATAGCTTGTTCCCATGCGCCTTCTCCCGCTAGAATGTTCCCACGGTCATAATAACCCCACCAGTTGTCCCTGATAACTATGGATACATCCACCAGTTTCTTTTTCTTTTTGGCCGAGGCCAAATATTCCGAGGCCCGTTCGGATTTGGATTGCGCCAAGGAAGTTTCAAGCTCCTTAACCGCCAGTTCCCACTCTCCGAGTTGGGTATGGGCGACCCCCTTTTCCCTGTGAGGAAAATATCCGTAACGCATTCCATATATTTTTAAGCTTTTATTGTCTTCCCCCTTTTGTTGAATTCCTTCATCGAAGGCTTGGATAGCCGAGCGCCATTCTTTTGATTCTATTAATTCTAAACCTCGAAGGTAAGATTCGTTCCATTTGGCTCCTCCAGTACTTGCTCTGCGACTTTCTTGTTTTGAAGCCCCGGGCGCTTTTAAAGCTAAGTCCAGGTGTTTAACAGCCATATCCGATTGGGATTGTTGAATAGATAGCTTCAGCTCCTTTATTGATTCTTCTAACCGGCCTAAACGGTAGAGAGCTATTCCCTTGCCTCTGTGAGGAAAATAACCGAATTTCATCCCATAAAGGCGGACCGATTTGTCGTCTTTATCCCGGACTGCCAAGGCATCATCGAAACGACCGATGGCCTTTTCCCATTTCCCTCCCTTGAGAAATTTCTCTCCCTGCTCGTAAGCCTTCAGCCAATTCCCTTTGGCACTTAAAACGTTGGAGAAAATCAATTGGGAAAAGGTAAGGAAAACAAAAATGGTACAAAAGATGGGAAGCTTTAAGTGAAGATTTTTTTTAATCATTGTCCAAATTCCTCCCGGAGTTTAAGCGGCTTACAAAAAAAAATTCGTATGCGTTCACGGGCTTTTCCGTACGTGTTTAAATGGAGTAATGGAGTAATGGGGCCAGGGTTTCCGGTTACCAATGCAACCGCGTCATTTGCCTTGGCATCCACCATGTTAAACCGGACCTTCGTTGGCCTTGGGTTTTTCCAATACTCCCGTACTCCACCACTCCAGTACTCCCTCTATGAATGGGAAAGCAGCTTTCTTGTATTCGATAGTCATGTCCTGTGAACAGCTACAAAATTTCTTTTTGAATTCGCTTGGAGCTGCGTTGAAAAAAAAGTCCTTATGAGTTGCATTATTTCACTAAAGTACCGCACATTCAAGGCATAAAGTTATAATTTATTTGAATGAAGCTCGAACCTTAGAAAGCTTTCCGGAAAGAATGACCAAAACATCCAATATTTTGATGATCCGATCTGGTTTTATTTCAATTGGGTACTTGGATTCATAAAGGACCGAAATGCGTTTGGGGCCGATGCTTAGCTTTTCGAAGTTTTTTAAATAAGCAAAGTATCTTTTGGAGGGAAAGGATTCTAAGTATTTCACCGCTTTTCTTTCATATTCGGCTTCTATAATATACTCATGGTAGAGGGCAGGTTTGTTGGTTATTCCTCTTATATGGAATAATTTTGAGAGTTCATTTCGCCTCTCTATCTCAATCGGAAAATCCATCTTTTGGTCAAGAACCACTGAAAGGGCTAATGTGCTTAAGCTTTTGAAGTGGTCCTTCCCAAACATAAGGTAGACTTTTCGGTTTTTGTAATTTCCTCCGAATTTCTTGAAATCCTGTGTCTTAGGCTCACCCTTTTTCCCGGACCTTACCCTTCTTAATTCAATGGCGTAATTCCTTGATAATTCGCGGACCGTTTGCTTTATGTAAGTTCGGTTTTTATCCGCGCATCCGGCGTTTAAAAAAAAAGAAAAGGGAATGAAAACCGCTATGAGTAATGTAAAGAAGGATGAAGGTTTCCACATAGTTTGATTACGGAGCAGAACAAGTAAATCTGATTAGAAAAAGATAAACCAATTTAAGGGACGGGTCATAAATAACTTGGCATTTTAGCATCTCATATTCAGGCCATCTTTGACCGATCCTCAATCGCGAAATCCTCGAAAGAGCGGTGCTATTACTGCGGTTTCACTCAATCGGGTCGGCCAAATCTAACCTAAATCTGAGCGCTAAAAACACCAATTTATTTCTGACCCGCCCCTAACGTTGAAAAGTGCATTGCTGGCAAGACTTAAATGATAAATGAGTACCTTGGTCAAAAGGAACTCGGCGGAAATGAAGTTATCGGGGAACTCGGCCTGGGGAAAATCTGGCAGTGGAATTTTCCATCAATTCCAATGCCACTGTCTTTAACGGTAATTTCCCATTCCCCACCCAAACGCCGGGACGAAACTTTAATCATCGGGGGTTCTTCACCGTGAAATTTCAGGGCGTTGCCAATGATCATGATCCGTCTAAGGAATACCGGATGGAGTATGACCCGTGGCCACGGGCATAGGTGCTGACCCTCACCCTGAAAAAATAGACGCCGGATGAGAGCTTCTTCACAGTGGCGGAGTTGCCTTGATCCAGGTATATTTCTTTTATTTGTTTGGCGCCGTCCGGGGTATATAAAATAAGGCTGGACCCATAGCCGCCAGGCATAAGAGAGTTGTCAGAGCTGACCACATCAAAAGTGACTGAACCGCCCTCGGGCACAAATAAGGAAAAATAGTCGTCAACATCGCGGTAGTAGTTCCCGTCATTCTTCTTCAGCTTGTTGGAATAACCGATGGTGCCGGTCATGGGGTTGGACGAAAACTCGTTTGCCGTGTCAATGGAGTTATTGCCCTCAGTCTCGGTCCCGGCATTCAGGGAATTGGTGAATGAAGACCGGATTGTGTATTTGCCGAAGCCTTTACTGGTGTGAAGACGTAGATAATAAGTACCGGGAGCCAGATCCGCAATGGTTTTGCTGTTGTTTTCATTAAAATGCACATAGTTGTCTATCCTTGTAGCGCTGTCTGCCGCGAAGAGTTGAACGGAAGACGGGTATCCGCCGGGCATCAGGGATTTACCGCCCGAAGCGGTAAAAGTCAGTGAGCCGTCCCGGGTAATTGTTATTGGATGATTTATATCGCCGCCTGCTTCAGCATAGCCTTCAAAAGGGCCCATGGAAGAAGTGGCGGCGGCAACTGCCGGAGCGGGCTTAGCCTTTTGTTTCCCAACCATTCCCTCCAGTTTTTTAACAAAAGCTTCTATGTTGGGATCGTGCTGGAGTTCCAGGCTTTTTTTGTACACGGCCAATGCCTCGGCCTGCTTTTTTTCCCGCAGGAGTTGGGCGCCTTTTTTTCGGAGGGCCTTGGCCTCGGCTTCATTATCGCCTCCATTTTCCACGGTTTTAACCACCCCGGCCTGGGAAGAAGACTGCTTATCCGCACCTTTATCTTTTTGGCCAATATTGTAAAGCTCTCCTATCTCGGATTCGGAAAGGGCACGGTTATAGATTCGAATATCATCAATGCCGCCATCAAACGTTCCTTCAGCATCATGGTCATTACCTATCAAAATGGATTGATCGTTAACGGCAATTCCGGCCGGTAGGCTTCCATAAGCCATGTTACCTGTTTGTTCAACTCCATTAATATAAATTTTCATGGATGCCCCCGGAACCAAAACCCCGACGATATGGTACCAGGTATTTTTATTTAAAGTAATATTGCTGTTCAGCACACCACCATTGAATGGAGAGTTTTTGGCGGAAATCGTTAACTGTATTTTATGGGGAGACCAGTTATTGTTATAGTCATTAAAACCGATTTCAAAGGCCCTTATATTAGCAGCCGCGTTATATTTACTAATGATTGCCTGTCTTTGCCTTGCTCCCTTGCCATTATCAAGGACGTCTAATTTTATCCATGCGGACAGGGTTATTTCGTTGGCAATATCCAGACTGGGGGCGTCCGGGATTTCTATGTAATCATCCGAGCCATCAAATTCGTAGGCGCTCGCACTCTTCCCCAATCTGTCCTTGGTCAAAACAGGCCCATTGACCATCCCATGATTTCCATTTCCGCTCATATCCTGAGCGTTTCCATTAAAGGGATAATGAGCCACCAAACCGTCATTCAAGTCAGCGAAGGCTGCGCCATCTACAACAAAAACCATAACCAATGCCGCCATGGACATCGCAATTTTTTTCATTTTTCTGCTCCTGAAAATCATTCGTGAAATTAGTGTAATTCGTGGTTTCTTTTAAGTAGTAAGAATATTTCTCTAATTCGGTTTTTCATACCCTTCCAGCAGGTATTTATATATCCAACCCTCTGTTTGCTTATTATCCTTATCCAAAAATTTCACTTTAAACCAATTGCCTTTTTCTTCCAATTTTTCCAGTTCAGCGCCGCCTTTGCAAGTGGAAATGGAAGGTTTTTTTGTGGAAGGTTCCGGTCTTATATTGACCCACGAGAGTTTTTCTTTGATTTTGACTATTTCCACCAGCTCACTTTCTTGCACGACTTCTTCCTCGACTTTTGCTTCCGGTGGTTTTGTTTCTTCGACGGCTTCAGGTTTGGGTTCCTCCACAACTTCTTCAACCTTTTCTTCCGCTTTATCTTCCGACGCTTTGGTCTGTTCTTGTGTTTCTTTCTTTGCCTCGTCAGGCGACACGGCGTCCGACACTGCCGATGCGGCGTCTACGGCAATTATTACAGGGGCCGCGCATCCCAATAAAGACGGTAAAACAAAGGCGGTTAAAGCAAAAAACAAACCAAGTTTAACATTTCGTAAATTCTCCATGTTTCATTCCTCCCATTCGTATGTTGTTCTTTAATAATTGAGTTATACCTATCCATCTTTCGTCATAATATATATATCCGTGGCTAAACTTACCATAGGTTTGGGAAAAAAGAAACTGCAAAAAGAAGTTTCTTAAAAAAATCTAGCACACCAACCTTCCGCTGTAAGGAAGCCGGAAATAATCAAATAAAAATATCCATTTTTTCTTAAAGTAAATCAGTTATTGCAAGATGGGTTATGCTATAATTTATTTCCGAATTTGCCCAAAAAGGCATATTTCAAACAAATGAAAGGAATCATCATGAAAAAAATATTTGTTATTGCCATCTTTGCCATGCTCTGCGCTGTTTCCTCCCGGGCGGATTTTAATGCCGGGTTTGATGCTTATCTGAAAGACGACTTTAAAACCGCGCTTCAAGAGTTATCGCCGGAAGCAAACCAGGGGAACCCCAAAGCGCAATTCGCCCTTGGCCTTTTGTACCAAGGAGGCAAAGGCGTTGAGCAGGACTATGCCCAAGCTTATATGTGGTATGGGCTCGCCGAAGCGCAAGGACACAAAATCGCTCCCAGGAATAAAGGACAAGTCGCTAAGAAAATGACTCCGGAAGAGATCAAAAAGGCGGAAGCCTCGATTGCCAAATTTAAGCCTTCAACCATTCCCGCACCAGTAGAGGTGGTCCAGGAATCCACCAAAGCTCCGCAAACTACTCAAGCTCCGCAAGAAGAAGCAAAGGTGGCCGTGTCCACGCCAGTGGAGGAGAGCCAAAAGCCCGCCAAAATTCCTCAACCTCCTCAAAAGGAAGTTGAGGCGGCCGCTCCAGCAGCTATCGAGGATAATGCCAAAACGGCCAAGGCCCTCACCACTGATGAACCTGTCTCCTACGAAAAAGTTCAAGGCCAAAAAACCGGAATAACGGACATGCTGCCGGAAAATACGGAATTCATGATCAAATTCAGTTCCTGGCAGACGCTGCACAAAACTTTAGCCTTGACAGATTCCTCCATCTTAGGACAACCGATAAAAGACATTGAAAAAATCAAGGAAGCATTCGGTTTTAATCCCCTCAACCTGGATGAGCTTCAGGCCCATGGCATTGATACTGGAAGGGAGTTCGGGTTCGCTGCCGCTGATATTGTATTTGGAAAGAAAGGCCCGGAAAACCTAAATTTGTTGTTGTTCATTCCGGTTAGCAATGGAAAGAAAGCCATGGACACAATAATATCCGCGATACAAAAGAGCCCGCAGAAGTCCAAGGTAATCCGAGAAGGGCAAATGACTATCATTCAAGATCCGCACGGCCCCAGCGGTTATCTGGCGCTAAAAAATTCGTATCTCTTTTTGGGCGTTAACCCGGCAGCGGATTTTAAACCCTTCATGGAATCGATCCTTACAGGAAAAACCTCCCTGTCAAAATCGAAAGCGTTCAAGGACATGGCGCAAAAACCGGATCTGCACCAGGGGGCCTTTATTTTTGTGAATCCCAGCCGACTTGCCGGCCAAAACCCCGAAATCCTTAAAAGCCTTGCCAAATCATCCACCGGCTCTGCCGATACGCTTAATACGCCTGCAATTTTAAACTATTTAAATGATTTCGAGAGCGCAGGAATTGCCCTGGACCTGGAAAACCCGGATTTTGCGTTAGGGGTAAGCAGCACCTTTAAAGCAGGCTCGAAAGCGATGCAACTCTGGCAGGGAATTCGCAAAAATAAAAACGCCATTCTGGGCATTCCGGATAATCCGGGGCTGATTTTATCCACCGGTGTTAATATCGTCCAATTGTACGAGATGTTTCTGGAGTTAGCCGACGCCAAGCAAGTTGATGGGTTTAAGGCAGGGGAGCAAGGATTAAAGGCGGAATTAGGGGTGGATTTGCAAAAGGAAGTGATCAACAACCTTGGCGGAAACCTCAATATCGCCCTCTTCTCATTAACGAACTTAAGTGCGCTTATAACCGTCAGCGTAAAAGACGAGGCCGTTATGAAAGCTTTGCTGGATAAAGTAATGTCTTCCATTTCCGGTCAACAAAATATGGCCCAAAAAGTAACTAAGGAGACAGTGGGAGGAGTTGACGCCTATTTTCTCAATGAGAAAGAAGCTCAACTTTACATCGGCATTAAGGACAAAAACCTCATTGCCGCTATAGGAAAGTCCACGGGAAGGTCCACCTTTGAAAAGGCCCTGGCGGGAGATATCTCCAAGGGTTTTACGGGGAAGATGAAGGACAGGAACCTTACCAATACGCTCAAAGGAGAGGGGAACATTTTGTATATCAATATTGAGGAGGCCATGAAAGCCATGATCCTCTTTCAAGAATTTGTGAAGCTCGCCTCCAGGGGCAAAAAAGGGTTGGACCCGGAAATCCAGGAAATAGTGAAGAAATTAAAGCATATACTTGCCTCGGTAAAACTGGAAGGAAATTCCCTTATGTTCAATCTAACCGCCAAGACAAACTTCAAAGAATCTTTCTTTGTAGAGATAGGAAAGCTCGTTGCGGAGAGTTACAGTACTTACACAAAGAGAGCCAGAGTCTCGGAGGCACTGCCGTGACTTCCGGCGACAACTATTAAGCTAATGTAACTTCATAATGTGGAATTTCCGTTTATCAATCAGGGTCAATGGTAGATGAGGGTGGCATGGACAAACTTGCTTGTCCGTGCGGCAACAAACATGGACCACATCGCTTACGCGGGTGAAATAGACCCGATACTGCCTGTAAAATAAGCTCGTTCCTCTTAGCGCTCAAGGAATACTGCCGGATAAGCGAAGGTTGGGATCCTGAGAATAGAACCTCTTCCCGTTATTTTCGATAAAAGGAAAAAACCCTATGAAGACATCCGGCTCTTCCTTCACGACTTGTTCATCGGCGTACAGGAAGATCCGTCGGGATGGGTGGGAATCGATAATGTTCCGCAAGGTTTCGACTTTATAAGTATAGTGGATTTCCAGCTTGTCGTTGATAAGGTAAAGGGCGGGGGTAGTGATTCCCGCCTGATCGCGATAGACCAGGATCAGGTCTTCTTCCGTAAAAACTTCCTTCAGGTAGGGCGCCATCTTATAGATTTCCGGATAACGATTGTGATGAAAAGTAATGGGAGACACCGCTAAAAAGAGACTTGCGATGATGCCTACCATGGCGATGATCTTAATCCCCGCCTGTTTCTTCTCAACCGACAGCCAATGGTCCAGGGAACGTCCCACCAAGAGGGACATGGCGGGAAACATGGGCAGTAAGTAATAGTGAATTTTGAATTTGACCACGGAAAAGGCCAGGAAGACCACCGCGCTCCAAATCATGGCCATCCTCCAAAGCGGAGTTTTTTCTGTTTCTTTGAAGGAAATCACCACGCCGTGTATGAAGAAGGGGAGCCATGGCCAGTAGACCTGCAGTAGATGTCCGGCGTAGTAAAAGATCCCGTAAGGTCGATTCCTCCCCATGAGGGATCGGGAAACCTGCCACAAAAAGTATTGATCGAAAAATTCCCTGCCATTAGCCTGAAACTGGGCCAGGATCCAAAGACCGGGAATGGCCAGGGAAATAAACACCCCTATCCAGATCTCCTTCTTTTTCAATAAAGACAGCTTTTTCAGGTCCAAAAGCAGAAGAAAGCCCGTGAGGAACACCCCCCCCGCCACCACCCCGGTGGTTAAAAAACAGAAGCCTGCGAAGACTCCGCAAAGGGGGAATCCCTTTTTGTTCCCTTCCACCCCCCGCAAGAAAAAATACAAGGCGCAGGTAAAGAACAGCACCAGGGGCATATCCAGTCTACATTTGTTGAGGTATTTGACAAAATCGTAGGTGAACAGCATGGAGAGTCCGCCGTAAAATCCCACATAGGGGTTGGCGTAACGGGTCCCCATGTGAAAAACCAAGAGAACCACACCCAGGCCACAAAGTCCGGAAAAAAGCTTGGCCACCCATTCCTCGGAACCCACTAGTTTGAATAGAAGGGCATTGACCCAAAAGACCAGTGGAGGGTGATCGAAGAAGTTACGGAACTGGTAAACGGGGGTAAGCCAGTTCCCCTCCACCGCTATGGTTTTGGAGATGGTGGCGTATACGATGGAGTCGCCGTCCATGGAAGTGGTCCACGGCTGGTTGAATGCCAAAAGCAGGGTAAGGCCGGATAAGATCAGGGCAAGGTGTCTGTTTTTGAATTCGAAGGAAAAGAGTTGGTTCATGGGAGAAATTTGGGGAAGTAATTATAGGAAAAGATATTTGAAATTTTTGAACCAAAAAAAATAAAGAACAAAAACTTTCTTAACCACGAATTTCACGAATTACACTAATTATTTAATTTTTATTCGTGAAATCAGCGCAATTCGTGGTTAAGAGCAAGGCTTTCAACCGGGAACCCTGAACCTTGAACCGGTTAACCTGAGTAGTTACGATTTTTTAAGCATTGAAATTCAAATCGTTCCGCGAAGCAACAAAGTAGTTGTTTAGCATATTTTCCTTATTATAGGCTAGTTCCTGGCCTGTAACGTAATCCACGAGTTTGCAATGAGCCTCATTGGCGATAATATGGGCTGCCGCTGTGTCCCACTCCATGGTTCCGTTCAACCTGGGGTAAACATCTATTTCTCCTTCAGCCAGTTTGCAGAGCTTCAAAGCGGAACCATACCTTTTAACCGTTTCGATGTTGTGTTTTTTGAAAAAATCCTTGGTCATTTCGGTGGAATGGAACCGGCTGTCGCTTCCCACCAGTTGGATTCTTTTGGAATCATTGGTGATACTCTCCCCGTTTTTGTATGCGCCTTGACCCTTTTCCGCCCAGTACATCAGCTCCAGGGCGGGTGCCAAAACCACCCCCAAAACCGGCCGGTTTTCCTCGATTAGAGCGATATTAACGGTAAATTCGCCGTTTTTTGCCAGAAAATCCTTCGTCCCGTCCAAAGGGTCCACCAACCAAAACTTTTTCAGATCCTTTCGAGAGGCATAGCCCATGGGACTTTCCTCCGTAACAATGGGGAAGGAGGAAACCTTTTGAAGCCCTTGGATGATGATTTCATTGGCCTCCAGGTCTGCCTGGGTGAGAGGGGAATGTTGCGCATCATCCTTAGTTTCCGTGGGAACGTGATCCTGTTGATACAGTTGGAGAATTCTATCTCCGGCCTGCTGGGCTATGTTTCTGACCTTTTCGATCATTTTTTTCCTTTGCAAAAGTGGGTGGCGCATTCACCTTGGATAGAACCATCAGTTCGATGATATAGTATAATGCCATTAATGAAGAAAAAATGAAAATAGATGTGATTTTCTGTAACCTGCCATTCTGTCTGAAATTCTTGGCTACAAGGCGAAAAAAATCTAACCGCGAATGAACGCGAATTTGCGCGAATAAAAAAGAAGAACATGAAAGAAGAATTTTTAAATAGGATGAAACAGATCGCCAGCCAAGGCGGTGAGATTGCTCTCCGACCCATTGCGAGACCTTCCTTTTCCTTGAAATCGGACAACTCCATCCTTACCCAAACGGACCTGGAAATTTCGCAATTATGCCGGGACTCCTTAAAAGATTTCCTGAAAGATCCCCGCCACCTGCTTATTGAAGAGGAAGACCCTGACAATACCAAATACCTGGACGCCTCATGTCTGGAAAGCAAACCTTTTATTTGGATCATCGATCCTCTGGACGGGACCCGCGCATTTTCCAATGGGATGCCCAATTTTGCCATATCCATCGGCCTGCTGAAGGAGGGAAAACCTTGGCTGGGAGTGGTGTATTTTCCCATGCTCGGTGAGATGTTCCACTCTGATGGAGAACAATCCTACTTCACTTGGAACGCCTTCTCGGAACGAGAAGAACAGACGACCATTGTCCCCATGGACCAACCCATTACCAGCCAATCTGTTTTTATGTGCAGTAACTCCTTATTGAGAAACTTTGAATGGCAATCCGCCGATTGCCATCTCATGATTCCCGAATGCTCGGTTTTGAGCCTATGCTGGCCTGCCATCGGACGCGGCTGCGGAGCCTTTTTTGCAGCCTTCGCTTGGGATTTTGCCGGATGCTGGCCGATTTTTGAGTCAGCTGGGCTGCGCCTTCGTTCTTACCGTACCGGCAAAGCTATCGAGCAGCTGGACACAGGATTGTTTACCACGGGAGACAACCTTTCCTGGAAATTGAGTGAGCCTTATATTCTTTCCTCGGAAAGGAATTATGCAATACTAAAAGAGAAGATCAGGCCTAAATTTAAAGAAGGCTGTTAGGCACACACTACCTCTGAGAGATTATTTTTCACAATCAAAAAACTTAAATACGTATCTATCCCACGGAACACACAGAAAAACACAAAAAAAAGATAAATAAGGACTTTTCCGTGTATTTCCGTGTGTTCCGTGGGCTAACTTGGTTTAATAATTCACAAGTTCAAATATCTTTATGCGAAAAAAAAGGACCCCCGAAATTTCAAAGAGCAGGATCTCCATATGTGCCCCCGGCTTTTCCTTTTCCAAACAGGACTTCCTGAAAGGGGTGGTCTGGCTGGAGTCCATGGGAATCCAACCGGATTTTCCACCGGAGCTCTTTCAGAAAAAGGGCCGCCTGGCCGGATCGGACACTGTCAGGGCGGAAGGTCTGCTCCGCTCCGTTAAAGAATCCGATATCATCCTTGCGGCAAGAGGTGGTGGTGGCTGTGGGCGTCTTTTCCCTTTGGTAAAAAGGGGGATGAAATCACTAAAACCCTTTTCCAGGACTTTTGTGGGAAGCAGCGATTGTACCTTCCTCTACCTTTTTGCCCAGGCGCTGAGTCCGCAAAGCTTTGTCTATGCCCCCATGGTTTGCCGGTATGGTAGCGGAGAATTCAAGGGTTTTGAAAAGAAAACCATTGCGGAAATTTTAAAAGGGACCCTGGAATTCCCGTTGCAATACCCCAAGGGATTTTTTACGGAGAAGGAAGGCCGAGCTATCAGAGGAAAACTGGATGGAGGAAACCTCAGCATTTTGGTTGCTTCCCTGGGGACCCCATACGAATGGAGTCCGAAAGGTTCCATCCTTTATTTAGAAGATGTGAACGAGCCGCTATACCGAATCGACAGGATGCTCACCCAGTTGAGCCATGCAGGAAAATTCAGGAAAATACAAGCAGTGTTAGTGGGGAAAATGCTGGTGTCCGGAAAAACGATTCCACGCCGGGCATGGAGGGAGTGTCTGATGGAGCATTTCGGAAAGATCAGGGGTCCTGTGATCACCCAAATACCCACCGGCCACGGAAAGACCCAATGGCCCTTCTTTCTGGGGGGGGACTATTTGGTGGATGGGTCTATTACTTGCTTAAAACTCGTTGCTTTAAAAGGTTTTTTCAAAAAACGCTTTAAACTTTCCTAGTAAAAAGCCTTACAACTCGGCTTTCATGATATCAGCCAGCATGGTGTATGCCTCTGCCCAGGCTGTTTTTACCTCTTCTGTGAAATCGTCGCCAAGCC
>JAJDAS010000607.1 GCA_029261755.1 Nitrospinia bacterium | reverse complement strand
GGATGGAGGTTCATTATGAAGCAGTGAGCCCCCATATGCTTTTCAATGAGATCAGGCAGGTCTTTGAAGTGAAGTTCTTAAACAAGGGACTGGATTTCATCATGGAGATTGACCCGGATTTGCCGTCATCCCTTTTGCTGGATGAAATTCGCTTAAGACAGGCCCTCTTCAATCTGGTGGGAAACGCCATCAAATTCACGGAAAAAGGGTATGTCAGCCTGTCAGTGGCCAAAGTCTTCAAAGATGATGAAGCCAACACATTAGACCTTACCATCTCCGTGCAGGACACGGGAATCGGAATTCCCAAAGAGCACAGGGATAGTGTTTTCGATTCCTTCAAGCAACAGGATACCCTCATCACAAGAAAGTACGGCGGGACCGGGCTGGGCCTGAGCATAACCAAACGGTTAATCGAGTTGATGAACGGCAGGATTTCGGTTAAGGGCGTTGAGGGAGGTGGATGCCTCTTTGAGGTTATTTTGCGGGATGTGCCGGTAGCCTCCGCCAGGGCATTACCTCACAAGGAGGACGCCTCTTTTGATTACCGCCGTATTTCCTTTGAAAAAGGCAGGGTGTTAGTTGTAGATGATGTTTCTTCTAACAGGAATCTCATTAAAGCAGCGCTATCCAAAACGGGACTGGAAGTAGTGGAGGCGGAGGACGGAGAAAAGGCCCTGCTCTTCGCGAAGGAATATCATCCTGATCTGATATTGATGGACATCCGCATGCCGGTGATGGACGGATACGAGGCCACGAGGGAGATCAAGGAAAATTCCGAAACCAAAGACATACCGGTGGTTGCCCTCACCGCTTCCTCCACGGCAGGCAGTCCCAACAAACTGGAGGAGTCCGGCTTTGATGGCTTTCTTTCCAAGCCGGTGACCATGCGCTGGCTTTTTGAGGAGCTGTCACGATTTTTGACTCCTGTGGAAAAACCTGAGCCTACCATGGAGCTTACCTATGGAAAAGAGCCGCTTGAAAGCATGACCCCTGAAGAGTTGAAAAGGCTGCCGGACCTGATCCGCACCCTGCGAGAGGAGTTCATGCCCCAATGGGAAGAGAGTAAGGGCGCCATGGAGATGGAGGTCGTGGAAGGTTTTTCGGAGAAACTCTTACAGTTGGCTCAGGATTATAAGGTGTCCGGCTTGATCAGTTATGCTAAAGATTTGGGTGAATCCACCCGCAATTTCGATGTGGAAAAGATGGAGGCCGCTTTGAAGGAATTTCCGATTATTGTGAAGATGATTGAGGAGAAAAAATAAAAAAAACAGAATACCACCAATGTGTTTTTTCATTGTACCCCTTCCCTACCTGTGCTAAACTCTCCACTGAATTTTGACTTCCTTTTTTATGGTCTCTCTATGAGAATCATAACCACCATTCTGACCGCCTTTTTGCTTTTTTCCCCGCACCCCTGCTTTTCAGACGAAATGGGTTCCAGTCCCCTTTCGGACTCTTCCTATGGGCTGGAAGATGAAATTGAATACCTCAGGGAAGAGTTCTTTATTGTCTCGGCCACAAAACACAAACAGCGCCACAGAGAGGCCCCTGCCATTGCCTCAGTGATCACGGCCGAGCAGATAAGAAATATGGGGGCCAGGAACCTGCTCGATATTTTGAAGATCGTGCCGGGAATCGGCGTATCCATGAATACCGGATATAATGTAATGGGTATAGAATCCCGGGGGACCAAGAGCATTTATTCGGAAAAGATCCTTGTTATGGTTGATGGACATAGGGTCAATGAACTTCTCTCTGGTGGAATTTCTTTTGCCTTCGATGACATGATGGTTGAAAATATCAAGCGGGTGGAGGTGATCCGTGGCCCCGGATCAGCACTTCATGGAGCCAACGCCTTTGTGGCGGCCATTAATGTGGTAACCAAAGAATCAGAGGATATTGATGGTCTTGATATAAGAGCAGGAGGGGGCAGTTTTGGTACCCAGCATTATAATTTGCAATTAGGGAAGGAAATTTCGGATTTTAAAATAGCAGCCTTCTTTGATTACATGGATGCCAATGGAGCAAGGCTGTTTGTTGGCCAGGACGCCATTGGGCAAAGAGGGCGCACCCAAGATTGGAGAAACAAATATGATCTGGGCCTCAAAATGTCTTACGGAGATTTTTCATTCAATGGAAGATATGTTAATAGAGACTGGGGGCCTTATATCGGGGTCGCCAATGCCTTAAACGATGAATCGAAAGAGGAATTCAGCCAACTGTTCGGAGAAATAAACTACAAACGTTCCGTAGGAGAAAATTTCCAGCTATTGGTGAAAGCTTATTACGATGAATTTCATCATCGGCAATATTGGGAGATATTTTCCGAGGGCGCAATTCCAGGCTACCCGAATGGGTTTATAGGGATTCCAGAATTAAAGAATAGAACTCTCGGTTCGGAAGTACAAGTGGATTGTTTTTTAGGAGACAACAACACCTTAACGTTGGGAGCGCTTTATGAATATAGAAAACAGTACGATACAAAACATTCTACCAATTTCAATCCTTTTACCGGCGCGCCTTTAGGCTCCATGCAGAATATTACATCGTGGGCAAACTGGCAAAAAAATGAATTCAGGAAAGTAAAGGCATTGTACTTACAGCATGTGTGGGAAATCACCCCTGATCTCGAAGTTACCTCCGGGGTGCGGTACGACAAATACAGCGACGTTGGAGACACGATGAATCCCAGGGCGGCCCTGGTCTGGAATTTCCTGAAAAAAGGGACCCTCAAACTCCTTTTTGGCTCCGCCTTTAGAGCGCCTAATTTTGTTGAGCTATATAACTCAAGTAATCCCGCTGAAATAGGCAATCCTGACTTGAAGCCTGAAACCATCAAAACCTACGAGGCTTCCGTCGGTTACCAGTTTCATGAAAATTTGTGGGCCAATGCCACCTATTTTCATAATAATATTAAAGATGCTATAGGGCGTAGAACCACCACATATGAAAACCTGGGAAGGGTAACAGTGGATGGGGTGGAGGTGGAGGTGAAGGTAAACTTTGAAAATTCCAACTATGGATATGCCAACTACACATGGCAACACCCCAGGGATAGCGATACCGGAGAAAGAGTTCCCTATGTCTCCACCCACAAGGGGAATGTGGGTTTCAACCTTGGACTATGCAAGTACCTGAACCTGAATTCCAACCTCCTGGTTGTGAGTTCCCGTCCTCTTCCCGCCACAAGTACAAGGCCGGATTTTGACGGTTACAAAGTCCTGGATATGACCTTGATAGCAAAGAATTTTTACAACAATTTGGAATTGAGGGCCTCTGTCCATAATCTCCTGGATGAAGATTACGCGGACCCTGACATTTCAGGCGCCTTTCAAGGTAATTTACCCCGTGAAGGTATTAGTTTTATTCTTGAGGCCAGGTATAAGTTTTGAGAAGCAGTGACAAGTGACAAGTGACGAGTAACAAGTGACGAGTGACAAGCTAAGTATTCTATCAGCCTTTTCTTGTCACTCGTCACTTGTTACTCGTTACTATTCCTTCTTCTTTTTTGGCGTCTCTCATCTTTTCTCTTTAGCTCTTTACCTCATTTGTGAATAAAATCTTTAGAAATTAGTGGAGATTAGTGAGAATTAGTGGTTAAAAAGTTTTTTTGTTCTTCTTTTGCGCCTTAGTAACTTAGTGGTGCATAAAATTTCAAATTACAAGACATATGCTGCATCACCAAAAATCCATCAACCATCGCGCATTAAAGATTTTCGTCTTCCTCCTGCCTTTTACCATCCTGGTTACCGCTTACGCCGCTTCCAAGTACACCGTCTACTTTTACAACCCGGAATCCAATGTGGATAACTTCGCCACCATTAAAAACACCATGGACAGCTATTTCAAAAACTTCGGCTCCTTCTATTTTCAGCCTTTTGGCGAAAGGGGAATATTCGAAAAGATGATCCATGGCAAAAAGGACGGGCTGCTCATCCTTTCCAGCTGGCATTATAAGAAATTGAAACAGGAACGCCGTATTAAACCGGTTCTGGTGGGGGTAGTGGACGGCAAATCCACCCAGGTTATGGTTCTGTCCGCCAAAAAAAATATAAAAGACCCCGCCATGCTAAAAGGGCTGAGTATCGCCTGCGCCGGGAGCCACGAATTTGCCAGAAATTCCCTCACGCGCATGCTAACCGGGAAAGGCCAGGAACTTATTGACTCTTTTCATATCCTGAATGTTCCCAAAGATATTGACGCCTTGATA
>JAJDAS010000606.1 GCA_029261755.1 Nitrospinia bacterium | reverse complement strand
GTGTCATTATTTGAGAAAATCCCTATTTATCAAGCCCTTTCTCAAAATAATATACCTAAAAAAGAAACCCCGTCTTCTAAGCAGTTGTTTTTATTCAATTAACGTTGGGACGGAATTGAAAATTGATATTATGAAAATCCTTTTATTAAACCCACCTTTCTTAAATAAATTTTCACGCCCGCAGCGGAGTCCGGCGGTGACCAAAAGCGGGACCCTTTATTTTCCCATGTGGCTCTCCTATGCGGCAGGCCTTCTCGAAGAAAAAGGGTTTGAGGTGGACTTGATAGACGCTCCAGCAGATGGTTACGATCTGGAATATGTTATAGAAAGAATCAAGAGATTTTCACCCGGCCTCATCGTTCTGGACACCAGCACACCCAGCATTTATAACGACATTGAAGTTGCGGGAAGGCTTAAAGACGAGAACCCCGAGTCGTTTGTTAGCCTGGTGGGAACCCACGTCTCGGCTCTCCCTGATGAGACCTTAAAACTCATCCAAAAGGTTGATGCAGTTGCTATACACGAATATGACGATACCTTGTTAGAACTGGCCGTAACCTTGAGAGAAGGTAAGAAACCCGACGGCGTTGCGGGATTGAGTTTTCAAGATGAGACCGGCATCATCCATAATCCACAAAGACCCTACATTCAAGACCTGGACGCCATTCCCTTCGTCAGCCGGGTGTATAAAAAATTTTTGAACATAGAAAATTATTTTAATCCCAACGCCTTGTTTCCCATGGTGACCATAACAACCAGCCGGGGTTGTCCATTTCCATGCACCTTCTGCGTCTACCCTCAAACCCTTATGGGGAGAGGGTTTCGGTTACGAAGCCCGGAGAATGTTGTAGCGGAGATGGAATACATCGCGGAAAATTTTCCTCAGGCAAAAGCCGTTTTCTTCGAAGACGACACCATGACGGTGAGTAAAAAAAGATGTGAGGAGATATCAAACCTCATCATTAAAAAAAGGATAGGTATCTCCTGGACGGCCAATTCCAGGGTGGGTTTGGATTTCGAGACCATGAAGATCATGAAGGAATCAGGATGCCGGTCTCTTTGCGTAGGATTTGAAAGCGGGAGCCAGAAGGTACTGGACAATATGAAGAAAAAGATCCGATTTGAAGAGATGCAGCAGTTTACTGATAATGCCCGGAGAGCGGGTATCCTGATTCACGGATGCTTCATGGCCGGACTTCCCGGAGAAACCAAAGAGACCCTGAAAGAGACATTGGATTTGGCCAAAAGGCTGAAACCCGATACTGTCCAATTCTATCCCGTAATGGTTTACCCCGGAACAGAGGCTTATGAGTGGTACAAGAAGGAAGGCTTGATACAAACCAACGATTTCTCCAAATGGCTTACTCCCGATGGACTGCATAACACCGTCATCAGCGTAGGGTCTTTATCGTCACAAGATTTGGTGAATTTTTGTGATGAGGCCAGAAGAGATTTTTATTTGAGGCCCTCCTACCTTCTTTATAAGCTAAGCCAAATGCTCTTACATCCCGGTGAGATTAAAAGGACCGTTAAATCGGCGCGGACTTTTTTCAAGTATCTGCTTCAAGGGGCCGATAGACCTCAGCACGGCAAAACCTGAGAAAGCATCCGTAACCATGCGCATTTCCGTGATTGTTCCCGTTTTTAATTCCGAGAAAACAATAGGAAAATGTCTGGACTCCCTGTTAAATCAAGCATTTCCTCGGGAAGACTATGAAGTTATAATAGTTGATGATGGTTCCACCGATTCTACGGCCCAAATATTAAAAGGCTATTCGGTGAAAGTCATCACCCAAACAAACCGGGGACCCGCCACCGCCAGGAATGTAGGTGCAGAAGAGGCAAAAGGAGAGATACTTCTCTTTACGGATGCTGACTGTGTTCCTTCCGAAAACTGGGTGGAGGAAATGCTCAAACCCTTCCATGATGAAGAGGTGAAAGCCGTCAAAGGGGCCTATAAAACCCGACAAAAAAGTATGGTGGCCAGATTTTCTCAATTAGAATTCGAGGAACGGTTTGAGCTATTGAAGAAGGCGCCCAGCATTGACATGGTGGATACCTATTCGGCGGGATACCGCAAAAAAGGATTTATCCATATGAAAGGATTTGATACTTCCTTTCCCGTGGCCAATAATGAAGACACGGAGCTGTCCTATCGAATGTCCAGCCAAGGCCATAAGATGGTTTTCAACCCAAATGCCATCGTCTACCACCTGGGCCATTCGGAATCTCTGAAAAAATACGCAGTTTTAAAGTTTTGGCGAGGTTATTGGAGGATGGTGGTATACAAAAGGTTTCCCGATAAAATGATTAAGGATTCCTACACGCCCCAAACCTTGAAGCTGCAAATTCTTTTTCTGTTTCTTTCCGCAGCCTGCCTTCCCCTCGCGTTTCTCTTTCCTCCCTATGGCAAATATCCTTTTTACCTGATGTCTCTCTTTTTCATCTTTTCCACTTTTCCTTTTACACTAGCTGTGATAAAAAAGGACCTTTTAGTGGGGATATTTTCTCCAATTTTTCTTCTGGTAAGGGCCGCTTCCATTGGGTTAGGGGCTTTGGTTGGAATGATTGGGACTGCTTCGGTGAGTGCTTCCAGATAGAGATATGAACTCTACAGATAACGAACAAATTTTCCGAAGCGTTTGCCGAGTGTGCCACGGGGGTTGTGGCGTATTGGTGCACGTGAAAGATGGAAAAGTGATGAAGGTCAAAGGAGACCCGGCCTCGCCCATGAATAAAGGGTGGATGTGCGTGAAGGGGGTCATGACCCCGGAAATAGCCAACCATCCTAACCGTCTCACACATCCTATGCGGAGAAAGGGAGAACGGGGAGGTGGAGAATGGGAAACCATTTCCTGGGATGACGCCCTGGGCGAAATCGCGGCTAAAGTGGATGAATACCGAAAAGAATCCGGCCCCGAGACCATCGCCCTGGGACAAGGAACGGGTCGGCATCATTATATGCACGTGGTCCGATTCGCCAATGCCCTGGGGACTCCCAACTGGTACGAACCCGGCCTGGCCCAGTGCTTTATCCCAAGAATCACCGTGAGTAATCTCACTTACGGAGGTTTTGTGGTGGGGGATTATTACGGAGAAGTTCCTCCCAAATGCATCCTGTTCTGGGGACACAATCCCCTGGTTTCCGGGCCGGATGGGGAGATTGCCGCCTCGGTAAAAAGGGCTCTGGATCAAGGCGCCAAAGGCATAGCCATTGATCCCAGAAGATCGGAAACCGCCAAACGATGCGAACAATGGCTTCCCATAAGGCCAGGAACGGACGCGGCCCTGGCCCTGGCTATGATCCATGTGATCATCCGAGAAGAGATCTACGATAAAGAGTTTGTGGAAAATTGGACCACGGGTTTCGATGAACTGAAGGCCCATGTGGCTCCTTTTACGCCCCAATGGGCGGAAAAGATTACATGGATCAATGCCGCAGACATTGTCCTGGCCGCCAAAACCTACGCCCTCAATAAACCTGCTGTTTTGGAATGGGGGCTGGCCATCGAGCAAAATGCTAAGTCCCTACAAACGGTTAGAGCCATCTCCCTCCTTCGCGCATTGACTGGAAATATCGATATCCCCGGGGGAGATATCCTGGGGATGAATATCATACGCAGCTATCCCACCCTCAAAGAAAA
>JAJDAS010000605.1 GCA_029261755.1 Nitrospinia bacterium | reverse complement strand
ATTCTGGGGGGGCGGAGGAAGAGGGAAAAAAATATTCCCTTTGGTGAGCCCTCTTAAAAACAGAAAAAAGACCCACAAAAACGCCGGAAGACCCAAAAAATAAAAGATCTTTGGATAGAATTTATTCCAGCCGCCATATAGGTGTCGCCCATCTCGCCATGTTTTTTTGGCGATTCCCTATACGTTAAGCTATTATATCACCCTCCATCTTATTCTCCACAAATTTCTCAACTTTTTTTTACACAGATTTTTTATGATTTTTGTTTTTAATCATAGACAATCAGTGTCCTTCTGTATCTATATGCCGCACTAGTTTACTTCTCTTTTCTGGAAAACATAAAAAATCCCTGGCCGGCAGCAAAAACCCTCCCCCAGGCCAACCCTAATCCTAAGGCCATCAATACGGACAAAAGACCATACCCCAGGGGGTGGGTTGTGGATAATTCCAACAGTTGGCGGGCAAAGGCGGGATATTCCAAAACGCGCCGAACCTGTTCCACGCCTTCCGTGGACAGCTGCATCCAGAGCCTGAAGGAACCTGCCAGGGCGATGGCGGCAAATACCCCCTTGATTACTCTGGCGGAAGATTTTTTGGAGCAGTAGGCTCCCAACTGTGCTCCCGCGCCCGACCCCAGCACCAGGAAAAAAGCCAGCACCACGTCCAGGTTTTGATTATGGAAAGAATGGAGCACGCTTACCACGGCTGTGGTAAAGAGGATGTGCATGAGGCTCGTCCCCACAGCCGTATGCGCATCCAACTGCACAAAATAGAGGAGAAGAGGGACAATGAAGATGCCTCCGGCCACTCCCAACACGGAAGAGGAAATTCCCGCCACCATTCCGCAAAAAACAACCACCCAGAGTGTGTACCAGCTCTTCCCCCTGCCCTCCCCTCTCCTTTCCTTTTCTTTTTTAGAATGAAATGCGTCCCAGAGCATGAAGAGGCCGATGAGCCCGGTGATGATGGAAAAAGAGACTTTGATCATCGGATCCGCCTTTCCCAATCCCAGAAGCATCTTCACCAGGGATACCCCAAAGATACTCCCCAATAAGGAGCCTATAATCAGGTAAAGGCCAATCTTTGTATGGACTTGTCGGCTGGTTCGGTATGAATAAAGCCCCGAAGAAGCGGTGGAAACCATATAGCAGTTGGCGGTGGCCGTAGCCACATTGGGAGGAACGCCGTACAGGATCAGAAAGGGTACGAGAATCAGTCCGCCGCCAAGACCCACCATACCGGCAAAAAAACCGGCAAAAGCGCCCATTCCAATCACATAGAAGGGTTGGAAATGAAGTCCGGCTATGGGAGCGAGGATTTCCATGAGTGGGAGGGAGGAAAAGAGATGGGAATGTTGGAATACTGGAGTAATGGAGAATTGGAGTTTTGTAGTAACCATCACTCCATCACTCCATCACATCCCCTCTCCATTCTCTGAAAACAGTTTGAGCTTACGATTTATCTTCTTAGCCTAACGGCTATTAGATGACTATCTCAGGCTTTTTCAAATGAAAGTCAGTACTTTGTTCAAAGGCGTGGGCGGCTCGGAGAATGGTCCCTTCGTCGAAATGCTTTCCGATGATCTGCAGGCCCACCGGCAGGTTGTCCGCGCTGAATCCGCAAGGAATGGATATGGCCGGCAGACCGGAAAGATTCATGGGGATGGTGAAGATGTCCGAAAGATACATCTGGAGAGGGTCCTCCACCTTTTCCCCGATCTTGAAGGCAGGAGTTGGCGCAACGGAGGAAACAATGGCATCACATTTCTGAAAAGCATTTTCAAAGTCTTTGGTAATGAGAGTCCTCACCCGCAGGGCTTTCATGTAGTAGGCATCGTAATAACCAGAGGATAAGACATAGGTCCCAAGCATGATGCGACGCTTAACCTCCGCACCAAACCCCTCCATCCGGGTTTTCTCGTACATCTTTTGCAACCCTTCCTCATCCCCACTTCTGTAGCCATATTTCACGCCATCGTATCGGGCAAGGTTCGAACTGGCCTCCGCAGATGAGATGATGTAATAGGTGGGCACGGCGTAATCGGTATGCGGAAGAAACACCTCCACCGGTTCCGCGCCAAGCTCCTTCAACTTTTCAATTCCTTCGCGGACGGCTTTTTCCACATCCGGGAGGAGCGCTTCGGCAAAATATTCCTTGGGGATCCCGATTTTCAATCCCTTGATATCCCCCGTGAGGACGCTGGTGAAATCGGACACAGGAACATCCGCTGAAGTGGTGTCCAAGGGATCTTTCCCGGAAATGGAGTTCATCAAAATGGCCGTGTCGGTGACATCCTTGGTCATGGGCCCTATCTGGTCCAGGGAGGAAGCGAAGGCCACGAGTCCAAAGCGCGAGACCCTGCCATAGGTGGGCTTCATTCCTACGATACCGCAATAGGAGGAGGGTTGCCGTATGGAGCCGCCGGTATCCGTACCCAGGGAGGCGATACATTCGTCTGCCGCTACGGCGGAGGCCGAACCACCGCTGGAGCCGCCCGTTACATGTTCGAGATTCCACGGATTTCTGGCGGTTCCAAAAAAGGAATTTTCGTTGGAAGACCCCATGGCGAATTCATCCATGTTAGCCTTGCCAAGGATGATGGCGCCGTCTTCACGCAACCGGCGGATGGCAGTTGCATTGTATGGGGGGACAAAGTTTTCGAGGATTTTGGAAGCGCAGGTTGTTGTTTTTCCCTTCAGGCAGAGCAGGTCCTTCACAGCAAGCGGGATACCAGTTAAAGGAGATAGCTTATCGCCTTTTTTAAAAAGCGCATCCGCCCCCATCGCTTCTTTCAGGGCCTCTTCTTTGAAAAGACTTATGAAAGAGTTGGTTTTCTGTTGGACCTTTTCAATTTGGTCCAGAAGCGATTCCACGATTTGGGTGGAGGTGAGTACTCCCTCCCGCAAAAGCTTTGCTAATTGGTGGATGGTGAGTTGGTGGGGTTTCATGGCAGTCCGTACCCGAAAAGGATCATGGGGAGGCCGGTGGGCCGATGATTTTGGGGACTTGGTAATGCCCCTTTTCTTTCTGGGGGGCGTTTGCCATCAGATCGGAGTCAGGGAAGTGGTTGGAAACCTTGTCCTCGCGGAATACATTTCGAATGGGCAACACATGGGAGGTGGGTTCGATATCGCTGGTGTCCAGCTCGTTTAGTTTGTCCATGTAGTCCAGAATTTCGCCGAGGTGCTCTGCCATTCTCGGCTTTTCTTCCGGCGGCATTTCCAGTCTTGCCAGTTTGGCGATATATTCCACATCCTTTTCAGAAATCTTCATTTCTTAGCGGGGGTTTTTTTTGCTTTGGCCTTTGGGGCGGTTTTGACTTCAGCCTTTTTTTCGCCATCCTTGGTTTCCTTGGGTTTGGCCTTTGCCGCAGCTTTTTTCACCGGTTTTTCCTTTGCCTCCCCCGCACTATCCTCTTTCTTCTTTGGCGCAGCTTTCGGCTCCTTCTCTTTTGCCACAGCCTTAGTTTTGTTCTTTTCATCAGTCTTCGGCTGTTTTTCTTCCGCCTTGGGTTTCGATTCTTTGGCGGCTGTACTTGGTTTGGCTTCTTTTGCAACTGGTTTAGCTCTTGGTGGTTCCACCTTTTTCTCTTTCACGCCAGCCTCAGGCTTCCTGTCTTTTCCGGCGGCATCAGGTTTTTTCCCTTTTGCAGCAGCCTTAGTTTTTCTCTCTTTCTCGGCGGCCTTGGCTTTCTCTTCTCGTCTTTTCCTTTTCTCTTCTTCCCTGGCTTTCTTCTCTTCTGCAAGCCTCTTTTCCTCTTCTAACCGTTTGGCTGCAGCTTCGGCCCTCAATTTTTTGATCTCTGCTCTTCTTTTGTCTTCCGCGTTTTCACGATCTTTTCTTTTGGTTTCTTTTGCGGACCGCTTGGTTTCGTTCTCAGCTTTTTTCTTAAGCTTTTCCTCTGCTTTGGCTTCCATCTCTTTTTTGATTTTCAATTTCCTGGCAAGCCTTTTCACCTTTTTGCGAAGGGAGCGGACCCCTAAATCGTATTTGTCGGTTTCTTCTACCGTGGCAATCTTTTCCTTCAGTTCCTTTTTGGAAGAAACAGCCCATTTCTCCAATGTCGTTGTCGTTGGCATAGTTACTCCTATAATTAAAAAATCTAAAATACTACTGAATTTGAAAAAAAATAGCAAGTTTCACTAATTCTTTTATAGTGTTTTAGGTTACACCGAATCTTTTTATCAGGCTTTTAGGCTTGCTGTGATTGATGGCAAGACATTTCTTTGATGGACTTTCTTGATTTCGGCTGGAATATTGTGTAGATTGAATTGTTTAAATATTCGAGTTGGAATCCCCACACCAAGTTTTTGGCTAAAACGAGGGGAAATGAAAATCGCATTTTTTAAATGGTGGCCGAGGTAGCTCAGTCGGTAGAGCAGAGGACTGAAAATCCTCGTGTCGGCGGTTCGATTCCGTCCCTCGGCACCACTAATATCAAGGGGTTAGCCCATTTGGGCTAACCCTTTTTTTGTTGCTGTGCAACCAAAACGTGACCAAAGGGTTATAGGTTCTCCAAAATATCCATCCCTTCCCGTAGACTCCCCGCGCAGTGGTGAGCATATCGTTGAGTCATTTGTATAGATCAACTCCTGCCTGAGGCCAGCCTTGTTGCAAAAGTATGCCTTAAATCATGCCAGGTGTAATCCTCAATTCCTGCGTTATCACGAGCAATATTAAAAGCCCTTCTTAACAACTCAAAAAAAAATATCCCAACTGGAAAAGGCTTATATAAAAAAGAAAAAAACCATTGCCAAAGCCATTGTAGCAGAAGTGGTTGCCGAATATGATTTTGGCCAGGAAATCGAAGTCTCTTTGGAAGAATTGTGGCGGATAGGCAGAGCGGGAGACAGAATGCGGCTCACCACTAACCAAATAAGAAAAAAGAAATTGGTTTAGAATAGCAAAACGCTTGCTACACTCCATGCATACCAAGAGAAAAAACCCTCCCTTCGTACTCCTCCATCCCCTTTTAATTCACTAACATTTTCCCCTATAGGGAAAAATGTTTGCTAATATTTTTCCCTGTATGGTAAAATGTTCGCATGCTGAAAGAAAGATATCTGGCTTCCGAAATTCAAAAAGACCTCAAGAAGAAAATGGTCTTTCTTGGGGGACCCCGGCAGGTGGGAAAAACCACCTTTGCCCGGAAGGTCATCGCCCAAAAGTTCCGCTCCTCCGCCTACTTCAACTGGGACAGCCGTAAGGACCGAAAGATCATCCAAAAAGCCGAATGGCCGGCAACGACAAAACTCATCATCCTCGACGAAATCCATAAAAACCCCAAATGGAAATCCTTTGTTAAAGGGGAGTACGACGTCCACAAAGAACGATTTTCCTTCCTGGTTACCGGAAGCGCCCGGCTCAATGTCTATAAACGCTGGGGTGACTCCTTGCTGGGGAGGTATCACTACTATCGGCTCCATCCCTTCTCCTACGCCGAACTCCTTAAATGTAAAAATTCTTTTCATCCCTGTGGAGAGCTAACATTCCCAAATCGAAAGGTTGAGGACAGGGTTCTGGACAAGCTATTC
>JAJDAS010000604.1 GCA_029261755.1 Nitrospinia bacterium | reverse complement strand
AGCCTGTAGTTTTAATTTTCATGTCTTAACCCTTTGGGTGAAATTGTTTATAATTGAATTGCATCTGTATTGTTCAATTATATCACCATTCTACCGCCAAGAGGGTCTTGTTTTTGACGAAAAATCGCTCAAATTAGGTATAATCAATTGGTACAGAATAGCAAACATTACAATGGTAACTACTCAGGTATTTAGGTTGAAGACTGAAGTATATCTTTTTTAACCTTCCGCCTTCAGTCTATCCATCTAAGTGGTTACGTATTATGGAGCTGAAGAGCTGGATTTGCAACGATGGAGTGAGGAGTGAGGAGTGTAAAAGAACAAAAAAAAATAATAATTAGTGTAATTCGTGCAATTCGTGGTTTAGAAGGTTTTTGTTTTTTTGTGTCTTAGTGGTTTATCTCTGTTTGTAAATGTTTAAGTAATGCCTCTTCTTTTTAAAAGCGTTTCTATTTTGAATCGGAGTTCCATGATATTCACCGGCTTTGTAAGGAACAGGTCGCCGTACAGTTCCGAGGCCCTTTCCCTGGCGACATCTTCATCCTGGGCGGTGAGCATGACCACCGGAATTTGCAGGGTGTCTTCGTGGGCTTTCAGTCTCTCCAAAACCTGTAAACCGTTCAATCCCGGCATCATGATATCCAGGAGAATCAGGTCCGGCATCGTTTTCTTCGCCCTTTCCAGCCCGTCTTTCCCATTGAAAGCCATATCCACCTTGTAGTTTCCCAGTCGATTCAGGGCTTTTTTCAGGGTTTCACAAAATACCTCTTCATCATCTATGATTAAAATTTTCTTTGTGCTCATCATCTTTCTCCCTGGTTGACTTTGTGGGCACTTCCAAAAACTCTCTTTACAGCCCCCTAGCCCCCTTAACAAAGGGGGAATTAGTGGCAGGTTATTTCAAAAAAGTGAGTTTTTGGAAGTGCCCTTGTGACGTTATGAACGATAAACGTAAATTTTATCTTTCACAAGTTTTACTTTGTATAAAGCCGTTAATTTCATAATATGGATATCGCTCAAGACATTTCCCTTACCGATCAACAATCTGCCGCTATCCTTGATGTGGAGATCCGAGGCTACCACCATTCCTGGTTTCAATTCATCCACGGTGCACAATACTTTTGTCTTTATGCCTTTTTGGTACCAGTTTACCGCAATTTCCAACTTTTGAACAATATTTCTTTGGAAATGTTTGTCCCCAAGCTTATAGAGATGGGAAAAAACAAAATCTTCCCGCAGTTTATCCGATGGGAAGGTTTCCGATGTAAAACGTCTGCGCATCATCAGTTCATCATAGGCGTTGATCGTACCCAAAATCCTTGAGCCCAGGGGAATGCTTTCTCCTGACAAACCATCCGGAAAGCCCGATCCATCCATGTGTTCTTGATGATGCCGTATTAGGTGGCCTGCTCTCTGGAGTTCCTCCGAAGTGGAAAGGATTTTTTGGGTGAGAACGGGATATTGCTGAAGCATCTTGATTTCCTCGTGGGAGAGTTCCGAAAAGTGGGCATTCTTGATTTTTTCCGGGAGCGCCACTTGCCCGATCTCATGCAGTAGCGCCGCTAACTCCAGGTCAAAGATCTCCGATTTGGATAGGTTCAACGCCTCACCTAAAGGAGCCGTCCAGGCTGAGACTCTTTTGGAGTGACCCGCCAGGAAAGGGTCGTAGCTTTCCAGCACGGCCATGGTGATTCTTACGGATTTCAAGAAACTGTCTTTTAACTTTTCATGTAATCCTCTAACCTCTTTGGTCCTTTCCTCCACTTTCCTTTCCAGGTTTTCTTGATAGTCTCTGTTTTCCAGCACCAACCTTCGGTGTTCCAAGGCCCGATGGATCTGCATCTGCAAGTCATTCAGATTTAGAGGTTTGTGGAGATACCCAAAGGCTCCCGTTTGCATGCAGGATATAGCGGTGTCCAGGTCATCCGTCGCCGTTGCCATGATTACTTCCGTATCAGAGAAATCTGTTTTGATTTGCCTGAGGCATTCCACACCGTCCATTTTTGGCATTTTGATGTCTAACATGACAACTTCGGGCTTGAAGGAATCGATAACTTCCAGGGCTTCTATCCCGTTATGAGCTTTTGATACGGCAAAGCCTTTGGCTTTGAGAAATTTTCCTATTATTTCACAGACCTTGATTTCATCATCGACGATAAGGATTTTCATTTGCACAAAACACCCTTTCTTTGGGGTTTAATAAGGAGCTTAAATCTTTATGCTTTTTCTGTAATTAATCAGGTACCAGGCACAAAGTTGAGAACCTTGCACCTACAAAGCATATTTGAATTGGTGCGACTGTGTCTTTTTCATGAGATTAAAACTCATTGCTTTCACCTACATATTGCGTATGAAGTCCCACTTAATGCCTTCTGCCTCTGTGCCTGAGTAGTTACCTTTTTCATGAAGATAGCTTCTGCTTCACAAGTTTCAGTACTTCCATCAGGTTGATGGGCTTGTTCAGCACTTCAGAGGCTCCTAAGGATTTTAACTCTTTTTTGAGCCCTGCATCCAAAATAGCGGTGAGTACGATGATGAGGGAGTCAGTATCAAACTCCCTGGCTTTTTTCACAACCTCCTTGCCGCTCATCCCGGGCATCCGTATATCTACAAGAAGTATCCCTGGTTTTTCTTTTTCTACAATTTTTAAGGCATTTTCGCCGTTTTGGCTTGTGAAAACCGTATAACTTTCTCCTTCAAAAAATTCTTTCAAAACCTTACAAGCCGCTGCCTCATCATCTAAAATTAAGATACGTTCCATTTTGTTTCTCCAAATATTTTTTCAGTTGAATTTCCTGCACAGCTCTACGTTTTCAACTTTCTTTTCGAGAGGCCGGAAGATTGATTCTGTAGACTGTACCCTCGGTGGTAGAAGAACTAACAACCAGGTTTCCCCAATGGTTCAGAACTATTTTATAACAGGCGGAAAGGCTCCTGAAAAGGGTGGAAAAATTTCTTTCGGGGAGATATAAGGGGTCAGGCAGTTTGGCAATAAGGTTCTTCGGTATTTCGATTCCCGTGTCTTTGATTTCAACCACAATGTTTGCTTTGTCGGAGGTGAGTTTTGTGGAAATGGTTAGTGTCTTTTTCCATCCGTCTTTTTCAGTAACCGCCTCTTTCGTAACTGGCACTCTGCTCATGGTTTCGCGGGCGGAGGCTATCAAATTAAGGAAAGCCTGTCCAAGCTCGCCGCTCTTCCCCGATACGAATAAAGGACCCTCAAACAATTCCACGTGAAGTTCCGTCTCTTCCAAAGCGATCTCTTTTTCCACCAAATCCAAAACTTTCCTAATGATCTCGTTGATGTCAATCTCGGAAACCACAAGTGCGGGGCCTTTGATAAAATCCAGAAGGTTGTCAATGGTCTTATTGATTTTCCCCGCCTGGTTGATCATATCGTTTATTTTTTCCGACTCATCCGCCTTGAGTTTCCACTTCAACTGTATCAATTGCAAATTGGAGGAGATGACGTTTAGAGGGTCGATAATATCATGATGGACGTCTCCCATAAAGTTCTCTATAAGCTTCAGTTTTTCCGTCCTGATTATCTGTTCCTTCAGTTGTTCCCGCTCTGTGATGTTTCGTGAAATCTCGATTATCTGTATTACCTTTCCACTTTCATCCTTAATGGGTGTAGCGCTCATTTCCACCACCAACTCTTCCTCCTGCGGACCAAGATGGATGTGCATGGCTTTTTTGCCCTCTCCGGTTTCAAAGACTTCCTCAAAAGGGCAGGGGCCGTGGGGAGGCTGGCAAGGGGAGGTCCGGTTATGAAGAATTTCGTAGCAATGCTTACCCATGATTTCTTCTTTCGAGAGCCCCACAGCTTTCTCTATAGCCGGGTTAACGTCGGTAATTTCCATGTACCGGTTGATGAGCATTACCTCTTCCTCCATGCTGCTGAATATGGTTTCAAGATAAAACCTATCTTCCAGCCTGGATTTTAGAGCTGCGGTTTCTTCTTTTGTCCGGCTCAACTCCACTTGATAGCGCTTAAGGTGTTTTTCCTGGGAAAATCCCCATGCTGCTACTAAGAAGACAACCAAAATAAACGCAATTTCAATAGCCATTTTCTTTCTCAATCAAGAAGGTAATTTATTCTGGGGTAGTTCCAAAAACTCTCTTTACATCCCCCTAACCCCCTTTATTAAGGGGGAATTAGTGGTAGGTTTCTTCAAAAAAAGAGAGTTTTTTTGAAGTGCCCTCTATTTACGGTGCCGGATTTTAATCTCCACTCTTCTGTTTGCAGACCTGTTATCTTCCTGGATGTTGGGTACAAGCGGTATAAACTGTGCGTAGCCCACAGCCGATAACTTTTCAGGAGAAATGCCACCTTTGTCAATGAAAAACCTGATGACTCTACAGGCCCGGGCTGTGGAGAGTTCCCAATTTGATGGAAACTCCGGGTTGTGGATGGGAATGTCGTCTGTGTGCCCTTCCACTACTATTTTTGGAGCGGAGGTTAAAAGCCTGGTAATCTCACCTAAGACAGGCTTGGCCTCTTCCATAAGGTCCGCCTTTCCACTTTGGAAAAATATCCTGGCCTTGATGGCGATAACCAGTTCTCCGCTTTTCCATACGAGGTTGATTTCATCTTCAAGGCTTTTGTCTCGGATTAAATCTTCCATTTCGGCCTTCATCTTTTCAAGGAAATCATCCTCTATTGCTGTTTCCGGTTCCTTTTTCTCCGCTATAGGGGGTGAGGGTTCCAGCTCTACCGACCCCTCGCCTTTAAAAGTTTCCACAAAGGATTTGCTTGCCTCGCGGAATTTTACAGGATCCGCTATGGAAAAAGAATAAAGAAAAACAAAAAACACTAAAAGAAGTGTAACCATGTCACCGTAAGATGCCATCCAGCTTTCTTCCTCTTCCGACTTGCCGGCTTTCATTAGGTCCCATTCCCTCTGTTTTTTTTCGAGAGCCGCTTCATACTTTAACCTTTTATTTTCAGAATAGACATCCGGCAACTTTTTATCGGAGAGGAGGGCGTTTACATCCTTAAATCTCTCCTGCAACAATTTCAGATCCTTCCTCAGCCTAAAATTCTCATATCCCAAGTTGTCAATATCCACGCGAAGACGATTCCCTTCAATATTTAAATCGCGCACCTGATCCTCTGTTGACAAAAATTTTGTTTCTTTTTCAGTAGCCATTTTTGTTTACACGAATAGGTTATCCTTCATAAGGACTACTTTCTCATTGCCGGTGGAAGCATGGAAAGGAGAGTTTTCTTTATTCTCATGGGATTTTCAGCTTTTTCAACTAACTGTATCCCTTCTTGAATTACTTTCATCAGTAATACTTCGTCATCTGTTCTAATCTTAAGTTTTGATGCTAGGGGAAGGAGAAACAGGTTAGATAAAACCAAGCCGTAGAAGGTGGTCAGCAAGGCTACAGCCATGGGAGGTCCAATTTTGGACGGATCGGAAAGGCTGGCAAACATCTGGATTAGCCCAATCAAAGTTCCTACCATCCCGAAAGCGGGTGCAAATTTTGCCATGGTCTTTAAGATCGCCTCTCCTGATTCATGTCGCATCACCAAATAAAGCCGCTCATTTTCAAGGATGTTGGCAATTTGTTCTTTAGGAAAGCTATCCACAACAAGCTCCACCGCTAGTTTTAGGTACTGGTTGTCCATACTTTCGGCTTGGCTTTCCAGCTTCTTGAGCCCACCTCTGCGATAAATTCTTGCAATGTTCAAAATAGAATTGACATAGTCGGAAGGCTGATGGATATCCAGTCGGAAGGCATGGACCGTGGCTTTTAAAAGGTTGGAAACCCTGTTGTAAGGAAAGGCGATGAAAGTGGCCGCCATGGTTCCGCCAATGGTCAAAAGAGCAGCATTCAGGTTAATGAAGAGAATTAACTCTCCACCCCGTTCAATGGCGATGGCAATACAAGTTAGCCCGCAAATTATTCCAAGCAAGGTTGTGGAGTTCATAATATATTAGTCTTTGTTAAGTGTAATAAGCTCTTGATCGTGGTGACATTTTAATAATTAACCAATTCAATTTTACCCCGAAGGGGTTATATCCCAGAGCCCAGTGGTTAAGGCATGTGTTTTTCACATGCCGCAACCCTGGGTTAAAAAACAATAGAATTTCAACCCTATAGGGGTTGCACAAATGCCGGAATGGCCGCAGGCGTTTTTTGTGCAGTGGGTATGATGGTGGCCTTAAGGCCACCACCTCCCCGTTGTCGCGGTGGGGTTAATTCCCCACATTTACCGGCGTGACTCTTTCAG
>JAJDAS010000603.1 GCA_029261755.1 Nitrospinia bacterium | reverse complement strand
ATTGCCATAGGAGCCATAGAGTTGGGACGCCTCTTTAAATATTTCAATACAAAATCCATTTCTTTCCAGTGCCTGGCTAACGATATTATTAATATTTTCATCATTGCACCCTACGATGGCTTTCCTGGATTTCACCCCTTCCATTCCTGAAAACAGGCGGGAAATATACTGGCAAAGTTCGCCTTTTTTGAAAGGTTTGGAAAAGTATTCCGCCACACCCGATTCGAATCCAATTTTCCTATCCAGGATTAATGAATGGCATGTCACCATAATGATTGGGATATTGCTGGTCACTTTATTTTTTCTCAACTGGCGAGCAACTTCAAAGCCGTTCATTTTGGGCATTTCCACATCCAAGGTAATCAGGTCCGGCTTGTTTTTGATTGCAGAAATGATGGCATGCCGCCCATCAGGCGATTCAAGAAATTCGGCATTCAAAGGGGCCAAGTCATCTATGATTTCCTTTCTCGTAATGGAGCTGTCGTCAACAACAAGGATTTTGTATTTTTTATTTTCCACTGGATTCTCCGTTTTCTTTTGAGGGATGATCTTTAAGTATTCTATTTAAAGAAACTGGTGAAGACCAAGAAAAGGTCGATATTAGTAATACCTTTCTATTGTAGCTTCTTCATTCCGATAACATTTTTTGGCCGGTTTTTAAAGCGATTCCGCCCAACTCCCGATTATTGGAAATTGCCAGCACTTCTCTGCCAGCGCTTGTAAAATACCTATCAGGGAAAGAGCTCCACAAATAAAAAAGGAAATAACAAAAAACGTCTGCCCCAAAATTGGGACAATGGATAGGAACAGCGCCAACATTTCCCATATCCATAAAGTTAGACCCTTTTTTGCATGAAACCGAACAAACTCCTCTTTCCTGTTCAGAGCAAGAGGAACCAGGCAAAAGATTCCGAGGTAACTTATCAAAGCCATTAACTTGGAATTGAGGTCGTTTTTTTTCTTATCTCCGTTATCCGCATACTGCGGAAGAACTTATAGCCCGAATAGGCTAGAGGAGCCCGCCAAGCACAGGACCCGCAGCAACGACTGCAAGCGTGCCAATAGCTGCGGCCTCACAACCAATGGCACCGATTGGTGCCTAATCCAAGACCATATGCAGAAAGCCCTCCACCGGCTGCGCCTCCGGCAACGGAAATGGCGGGGCCCGAAGTACTCACACCTCCCGCAATGACGCCTGCCGAGGTAGCAATAACAGATCCAGGGTCCGACTCTTTTGTTTCTTCGTCATTCTTCACTTTCTTTTTTCCTTTCTGAGATATAAACCTTCTTTGAATCATTAGCTAATGTATTTCACTTAAACCATTTAAAAAGGTGTGTCAGACTTCATGACAATCTCAAGTAGTTTACTCAAAACCAGCTTCCACAGTAAATTCACCACAGTCTGTTTGGAATTGGATTGCAGTACTGGACCGTTTACTCATACTCGCTACTTGGCAGTCCTTGCCAACGATGATGCTCGGCATACTTGCGCTGAAATCACTCCCGGATTGAGAAAGTTCAGTAATAAAATATTCAGTAATAATAGAGGTAATTTCCCCAATCGCGTCACGTGATTCATCTGTTAATTCCTTATAGTCTTCCCCCATCATTGAGGAAGCCAGTTCCAAGGCGCATCCAGTTGAATAGGAAGCAATCAAAACTCCTTTCTGGGTTCCGGTGATACCAATGGTTCCGGTAATGTCACCGTCTGAATCTTTATTTTCTTTGCTATAAGGTTTCCCAGGTTTGGGTTCAATAAAAGCGATGGTTCTGATAGCGCTGATTGCGCCGTTTAATAAAGCATTCGCACATTTTTCTTCCATAACTATTCCTTTCCATGGTTGTAAAGTTTATTAAGACTGCTAAGAAGACGACTTTGAATAAAGGGAAATTCTTCGAAAACTTCAATTCTTAGAAAAAGAATCTTTAGCTAGGTTTCAGATTTATTTTCATTGACCATCTTCTGAATTTTTCTCGTTCTTCTGTTCCTCTTTAACCTTTCTGCATATATAAGTGTCTGTATCTCTTCCACAGCACTTTCCAAGCTGTTATTTTCAACAATATAGTCAAAACTGCACGCGTTTTTTAGCTCCTCCCTGGCTGTTCCTAGTCTGATGCTCAACTCTTCTATACGACTATCCTTACTTTTTTTTATGCGCGATGTAAGGTCTTCAAAGGAAGGAGGAATTAAAAAAATGGTGACGGCATTATCCTGGCATTCTTTTTTGATAGAAACGGCGCCCCTGTAATCAATAATAAACAAAACATCACTTTCTTTTGACAGCTGGGACATTGCTTCTTTTGAGGTCCCGTAAAGATTCGTGTGCACTTTTTCCCACTCAATAAATTCTTTATTGACAACCATATCCCGAAACTTTTTGTCACTTATAAAGTAGTAATCTTTTCCACTGATCTCACCTTTTCGTTTTTTTCTTGTAGTGTGCGATATGGAAGGCGTTATTTCCGGAACTTCTTGGGAAATAATGTTCCCTATTGTGGTTTTCCCACAGCCAGACGGGGCTGACAATACAAAATATATTCCCTTACTTTTTTTCATTTTCCCTTACTAAAAAATATTTTATTACTGTCCATATACCGTGACCTTGTTGCGACCTCTTTCCTTGGATTCATACAGACAAGCGTCGGCTTGATGTAGAAGATCTTTTTTGTTGCTAAATCCCTGCTTCATATCAGCCACACCAACGCTAACAGTGAGTTGCAGTTGGATTTTTCCACATGTGGAGGGAACAAAGGAGTTTTCCACCGTCTCCCGAAAACTATCCATTTTAGAAGCTGCCTTTTGAACCTCCGTTTCAGGCATTAGCACCACAAACTCTTCTCCTCTATATCTTGCTCGAATATCTGTCACTCTGAAATAGTCATGGAGCAAAGTACCCAAATGCTTTAAAACGGCATCACCATTGTGGTGGCCGTAGGTGTCGTTAAACTTTTTGAAATGATCCACATTCAAAATCGCCAAGCTCAAAAAATGGTCATATCGGAGGCTTCTGGGAACTTCTTTCTCCAAGGTGTCATCAAAAAAGCGACGATTATACAAACCGGTCAATTTGTC
>JAJDAS010000602.1 GCA_029261755.1 Nitrospinia bacterium | reverse complement strand
CGGTGGGACCCTTGCAGCCTTCATGACGGCATGTGTGGCCGGTTTTTTCTTTATGGGAAGCAGCTAATGGGGCAAGATGTCCCAGAGGAGTTGATATTGCCGGGTTCCGTAGACCGGAGTAATTACAGAGATCTCTTGCCAGACCTTGCTTGCAACCTCTTTTTCAATCCTTCAACCCCACAACCCCTTCCAAAAGCCACTTTAACCAACCATCCATACCGTCCCCCCTGGTGGCGGAAGTTTGAAATATTTTCAGTTTTGGGTTTACCTCCAACGCCTCGGCGGAAAAACGTTCCGCATCCACGTTCACGTAGGGAAGTATATCGATCTTGTTCAGGATGAGGGCCTCCGCCGCAAGATACATCCCGGGATATTTTTTCGGTTTGTCCTCCCCTTCCGTTACGGAGGCTAGCATCACCCTATGTTCCTCACCGAGATCAAAGTTTGTGGGGCAGACCAGGTTCCCCACGTTTTCGATAATCACCAAGTCCAGTCCTTCCAAGGGGAAATGGCTAAGGGCCATTTTGATCATTTGGGCGTCCAGATGGCAGGCGCCTTCCGTGTTGATCTGGACTACCTGGGCTGCGCCGGCCTCCTTCACGCGCTCGGCGTCCATGGCGGTGGCAATGTCTCCCTCAATCACACCGATTTTGAGTTTATCCGCCAGCCCCCGCACTGTGGCTTCGATGAGGGAGGTCTTTCCCGCCCCGGGTGAGCTCATAACGTTCAGCGTTTTCACTCCGGCTGAGGAAAAGAAAGCACGATTTTCCTCCGCGATCTTGTCGTTGGCCCCCTTAATTCTGTCTCCTACTTTAATGATTCGTGTCATTGGATTCTCCTGTCCATTGAAAACCATTGATTTTATGTTGCTTTAGAAGAACGATTTCTTGGCTAATCAGCATACGAGAACCAATGCCATGAGGCAAGGATATTAACAAAAAGGAAAAACTGGAAGCTGGAGCTTCCCTGGCAATCCCGTCCCCAAACAGGAGTTTGGGAACGAGGAGGGCGCGGGGGCGCTTGCTGGCAACATATGTTGTATGTTTTTGGAATTTTTACTACAATATCTGGTTGATTTTAAAGTGACTGTTAACGGGGCATGGCTACCGAGTGCAAGAAAGCTGCTATCCCATTCAATAGAGGGAGTAATGGAGTGGTGGAGTATTGGAAAAACCCGAGGCCAACGAACGCCGGGTTTGACATGCAGGATACCAAGGCAAATGACTCCATTGCATTGTAAAACGGAAATTATAGCCCCATTACTTCACCACTCCACCACTCCATCACTCCATTACTCCACCGGTGCTGGTAAACGGCAACCTTTAAAAGCGTACGGAAAAGCCCGTGAACGCATACGTTTGAACGGCATTACCATATCAACCATGAAATTGCTGGAATAATAAGGAAGGAAAAGAAAGAAAACATGAGCAAACAGAAAGCGCCAGTCTATGACGAAAGCAAGATAAAAACCCTCAGTTCCCTGGAGCATATCCGCCTGAGAACAGGCATGTACATTGGCCGACTCGGCACCGGAGATGACCCCGATGACGGCATCTATATCCTCCTCAAGGAGGTCATCGACAACTCGGTGGATGAGTTCATCATGGGACACGGAAAAAAGATCGATATCTCCATCGAAGGCAGCCAGGTGACCATCCGGGATTACGGAAGGGGGATTCCTCTGGGCAAGGTGGTGGAATGCGTTTCCGTGATCAACACCGGAGCGAAATACAACGACGATGTCTTTCAGTTCAGCGTGGGATTGAACGGGGTGGGGACCAAGGCGGTGAATGCCCTTTCTTCGCAATTCAAAGTGACCTCGTTCCGCGACGGTAAATTCTTTGAAGGCTGTTTTGAACAAGGAAATCTGAAGAAGAAGAAAAATGGGAAAGTAAACGGCGAGCCGGACGGGACCCTGATGGAGTTTTTCCCGGATGAGGAAATTTTTGGGGAAGACTATGCCTACAACTTCGAGTACGTGGAACAACGCTTATGGAATTATGCCTGCCTAAACAGGGGACTTCGCCTGATTTTTAACAAGCAGGTCTTCGAATCGAAAAACGGGCTCCTGGACTTCCTGAAAAAAGAGGTGGGGGATACGGCTATTTACGAACCCGCTTATTACAGATCCAAACAAATGGAGTTTTCCTTAACGCATACCTCCAACTACGGGGAGACCAACTTTTCTTTCGTGAACGGACAATACACCTGTGACGGCGGGTCCCACCAGAGCGCCTTCCGGGAGGGAATCCTGAAAGGAATCAACGAGTTTTTCAAGAAGAATTTTAATGGCGTGGATGTGCGGGAAGGCATCTCCGGGGCCGTGGCGGTAAAGCTGGTATCCCCGGTATTCGAGTCCCAAACCAAGAACAAATTGGGCAACACCGATGTGAGAGGTTGGATCGTCTCCGAAGTGAAAAGCGGTGTGGTGGATTTCCTCCACAAAAACCAAGAGGCCGCGAAAATCCTTGAGGCCAAGATCAGCCAGAACGAGAAGCTTAGAAAAGAACTCAACGCCGTAAAAAAGGAGGCCAAGGAGGCCGCCCGCCGCATCGAGATCAAAATCCCCCATTTAAAAGACTGCAAGTTTCATCTATACGATAAAAAAAACGCAGAACAATCCACCGTATTTCTCACCGAGGGCCAGTCGGCCGCCGGATCCATTGTCTCTTCCCGTGATGTGTACACCCAGGCCATCTTCACCCTCAAGGGAAAACCGCTCAACGTATACGGAAAGAACCAGGCCGCCATTTACAAGAACGAGGAGCTATACAATATGATGATGGCTTTGGGCATTGAGGATGGAATCGAGGGCCTGCGTTACAATCGGGTTGTCATCGCCACAGACGCCGACGTGGACGGCTTCCATATCCGCAACCTCCTTCTTACCTTTTTTCTCAACTATTTCGAAGAGCTTGTGGTGGCGGGGCATGTCTATATTTTGGAGACCCCTCTTTTCCGGGTGCGCAATAAAAAGGAAACCCGGTATTGCTACAACGAAAGGGAGCGGAACAACGCCCAGAAGGAGATCAAGAACTACGAAATTACGCGATTCAAAGGGCTGGGCGAGATATCGCCAAAGGAATTCGGACAGTTCATCGGGGCGGATATGCGAGTCATTAAGGTAAACGTCAAGTCCATTGCCCGCGTGCCGGAAACTCTGGAATTTTATATGGGAAAAAATACCCCGGAGAGGCGGGAGTATATTATGGAGAATCTTGTGTGATGGGCACGTGGGAAATAGAGGCTATTTGAGCTTTCAGGTAGACGCAATTTTAGATATCTAAGAGAGCAAAACCTTTAACATCGAACATCCAACATCGAACGTCGAAGAATGTAGAAATCTTTAAAAAAAACCTTCTCATATACCATTGTTTAATTTTAAAAAAGTACCTTCTTCGATATTCAGTGTTCGATGATAATAGTTTAAAAGGCCCTCAGTTAAGGTAAAATGTGTTTTCTCACAAACTCATAACCTTAAAGGAGGGCCTATGGAATTTGCCAAGGTTTCTAAGAAATATTATTGTGGTGTCGATTTGCATGGA